>JAZSHO010000095.1:0-2565 GCA_045533345.1 Faecousia sp.
CCTCTCATGGATAATTTTTAAGCATTATACCACGAAAGGGTGTATTCGTCGAGAATGTTTCCGAAAATTTGGTAAAAATGTAGGTTTTCCACCGTTTTTACGGTGTTTTCTTGCAAATGGGGAGGCCGTGTGTTATAATCCTTTTAACAACCGGAAGGCAGAAAGTCTGCTGCCGGTGGTTTGGATAGGAATCAGCAATGGGAAACCCATTGGATAAAAGAACCGAAAAATAGGAAAGGAGATTGGCATTATGGGTCTGTTTGATATGTTCAAGAAAAAGAATTGCGATATTTGCGGCGGAGAGATCGGTCTGCTGGGCAACCGAAAGCTGGAGGACGGCAACTGCTGCAAGAAATGCGCCGCAAAGCTGTCCCCCTGGTTCGAGGACCGCCGGGAATCCACGGTGGAGCAAATCAAGGAGCAGCTGGCCTACCGGGCAGAAAACGCCCAGGCGCTGAAAGATTTCCAGGTATCCGAGGTCATCGGCGAGTACGAGAAAATGTACGTGGAAAAGATGGACGGCATTCCCACCCGGTTCTTCGTCACTTCTGCCTCCAGCTATCTGGAAGAAAACCCCGATATCATTCCCTTCTCCGACGTCATGTCCTGCCTCATGGATATTGAGGAGGATGAGGAAGAGCTGATGCGGGAAAACAAGGACGGAGAGCAGGTCAGCTACAATCCTCCCAGATTCGTGTATCACTACAATTTCTACATCGATATGGTCATCCGCAACAGCCCCTGGTTTGATACCATCCGCTTCAACCTCAATGACGATACGGTCACCCTGGAAACCCTCCGGGCCGGTGCCAGAGGCCGGGTGGCACCTCCTGTGAGAAATCCTGCGGCCAACCGGGAAGCAGACCGTTATACCCGCTATGAGCAGATGGGCAAGAAGATTTGCCGGACGGTGGAAGAGGCAAAGCAGGGCGTCGCGGCTCAGAATGCCGCTGCAGAAGAGCAGGCAGCACCTGCGGTTTGTCCCGCCTGCGGTGCCATTACCAACGGCAGCAAGTTCTGCGAATATTGCGGCACCAAACTGGTTTAAGCCAAGAAAAAGAAGGAGGAAGTCCCGTGAAAAAAGTCACATCGATCCTGTGCGCATTGCTCCTGGCGGCCATGCTGTTCACGGCCCTGCCGTTGACGGCTGCTGCCGATACCCAGTCCTTTACGGGAATCATGGGCAACGAGGAAAGCTTCTGGTTCTATCAGAACTATGATGACGTTGTGGAAAGCGCATCCATCGACAACGGTGAGGTTCCCGGCATGACCCTGAGCTTTCCCAATCCCGCTGCGGTTGCCCTGTCCGGCACTCCCACCCAGGCGGGCAGCTACACCCTGTACGTATCCGTATATACCCAGCAGGAAGGCTGGCTGCAGTTTACGCTGAATGTAAGCATCGAGCGGCCCCCGGAAGTCAAGCCTACGGAGGCTCCGGAACCTACGGAAGCCCCGAAGCCCACGGAAGCCCCGAAGCCCACGGAAGCACCGAAGGAACCGAAGGTTCCCACGGTCACCAAGGATCCCACAAGTGAGTGGGTGGTGGAAGGAGATTCTGCCAAATTCATTGCCCGGGCGGACAATGTGAAAAAATACGCCTGGGAGATCACCATAGCGGATGCGGTGCTGGACTGCACCCAGCTGCCCAGCTATATCGGCGAAGATGTTACCGTTTCCGGCTCCGACACCGATACCCTGGTGCTGTCCAACATCCCCAAGAAGCTGGACGGTGCCCATGTCCGCTGCCGGTTCATCGGTGAGGAGGAAAGCGTCTACAGTGACTATGCCAAAATCTCCGTGACGCCCCTGGAGGATGCGATGCCGGTGGTTACAAAGGAACCCACCAATGAAACCATCAAGGAGGGCGGCGAAGCAGTCTTCGTGGCCAAGGCCAAGTATGTTTTGAAGTACACCTGGAAGCTGATGTCTCCCGATGGCGAGGAATTCCTCTGCCGCGACGCGGGCAATATCTTTGAGGGACTGAAGGTGACAGGTGCGGACACGGAGCGGGTGGTGCTGAGCAATGTGCCTGCGGAGCTGGATGCCTACCGGGTCTACTGTGAATTCACCGCCGGAAAAACCGTAGTCGGCGGCAAGGCCAGAATCTACGTGACGACCGACCCTACGGAGGCAACCACGGAAGCCACCACGGAGCCGAAGCCTACGGAAACGGAGCCCACGGAGGCTCCCACCAAGGCCACCACCGCCCCTACGGAGGAAACGGAGCCCGTGCAAACCACCACCCCGGAAGCCACCGAAGTGGTGAAAGATATGGCACCTCAGAAGGATGGCACCGGCTTGCTCATCACCATCATTATCTCCTTGACCATGATTACTGTGGCAGTCATCGGCGCTGTGGTATTTCTGAAAATGAAGGGTAAGTTATAATCTATCTTACATAAAACAACAATACGCCCCGGTTCCATTGATATGCTACCCCCATAAGAGACAGTGAAAAAGAAAACTGTCTTTTATGGGGGTATATCTATGTGCAAACGAAAAAAGATCAAAGCAGAGAAACGGATCCGAATAGCAGAGGCGTGCATCAACGGAGAAATAAGTGCA
>JAZSHO010000018.1:0-18839 GCA_045533345.1 Faecousia sp.
GTCGAAGGATCTTGGCACCGAATATACTGCAAATGTGGACGAAATGCGTAGATTCCTCGACGCGGCTTCGCCTTGCTCGGAATGACATAACTTTTCTTTGTACGTTTTGATGTTCTTGCTGACTAAAACCGATAACCACAAAAACCAAATGGAGGAACTGCGTATGAACCGGCCCTATGTTATCTGCCACATGACCACCTCCCTTGACGGCAAGGTCACGGGTAAATTTTTATCCACACCCCGGTGCGAAAACGCTACAAATGTTTACTACCAGCTCCATCGGGAGTTTGAGGCCGATGGCTTTGCCTGCGGACGGGTCACCATGGAGGGCAGCTTTACCGGCGGGTGGTATCCGGATTTAAGCGCGTATGAACCGTCCTACAGCCCCATGGATTATCTGGTGGATGACCTGGGGGATTTCTTTGCGGTGGCCTTTGATCCTCATGGCAGACTGGGATGGAAGAGCGACCGTATCATCGATGGGGATGAGGATCCCGGCTATGACAAAGCGCAGATCATCGAGGTGCTGACCCACCAGGTCAGCGGACGGTATCTGACCTACCTGCAGACTATGGGCATTCCCTATATCTTCGCCGGAGACACGGAAATCGATATGGAGGAGGCCTTGTTCAAGCTGAAAGCCTACTTCGGCATCCAAAAGCTTTTGCTGGAGGGCGGAAGCATTCTCAACGGTGCCTTCCAGCGGGCCGGTGTCATTGACGAGCTGAGCCTGGTGGTGGCCCCTATGGTGGCGGAGGCAGAGGATAAGCCTTTGTTTACGGACAGCAATCTGGAACACTACAATCTGGAGGATGTCCGCTATCTGGGCGGTGCTCTGTGGCTGAACTATCGGAAAATCTAACAGATTAATTTTCGGTTCAGCTTGCAAATCTAAGGCGGATCGGCGGCGACGCAGGGCGGCTTACACTTGATTTGTCCCTGGGATTGTGATAAAATGTACACGTTTTCGGACAACATAATGGTATTTTTTACATGCTTTGCGTTGCGGTCCGAAGCTGACGTACAGGAGGACGGGCAAAATGACAAATATGACATTCAAACAGCTGAAAAAGCTGGCCAAGAATTCCCCTTTGCCCGCTCAGTATCGTCTGGCGGTGATGGGCGACTGCGCGACCCAGCATCTGGCCACGGCCATCCACGGCTATGCCGTTCACGCCGGCCTTGGCCTGTCTGTCTTTGACGCGGACTACAATCAGATCCAGGCGCTGGTAATGGATGAACACTCGGAACTGTATGCGTTTCAGCCCGATGCCGTGCTGATGCAGATGTGTACCCAGAAGCTTTATGAGAGCTTCTGCGATGCCCCTCTGGAAAATCGCGCCGCCTTCGCGGAAACGGCCTTTGCCCGGATTCGCGCCATCTGGCAGCGGATTCCGCCCAAAACTACCATTCTGCAGTGCAATTTCCCTCTTCTGGACGATGCCGTCTTTGGCCAGTTCGGCAGCAAAACGGCGGATTCCTTCCTGTTCCAGCAGCGAAAGCTGAATTACCTGCTGACGGAAGGCTGCCGGGAGCAGAAAAATGTCTACATTGTTGACCTGGATGCCCTCCAGACCCGAATGGGGCAGGGGGCATTTTACGATGCCAAGCTTTACTACATAGCCAAGATGCCCATCTGCGTGGATGCCCTTCCGGAGGTTGCCAAGCAGGTGGTGGATATGATCCGGGTTTTGCGGGGTGCCGCAAAGAAATGCGTGGTGCTGGACCTGGACAATACCCTCTGGGGCGGTGTCATCGGTGACGACGGCCTTAGCGGTATCCAGATCGGCGAACTGGGTCTAGGACATGCCTTCTCGGACTTCCAGACCTGGCTGAAGCAGCTGAAAAACCGGGGCATCCTGCTGGCGGTTTGCAGCAAAAACAATGAGCCTGCGGCAAAGGAACCCTTTGAAAAGCATCCGGAGATGGTTCTGCGGCTGGAGGATATCTCCATGTTTGTGGCAAACTGGGAGGACAAGGCCAGCAACATCCGCAATATTCAGAAAACCCTGAACATCGGTATGGACAGCCTGGTGTTTTTGGATGATAATCCCTTCGAGCGCAATCTGGTCCGCAGCATGATCCCGGAGATCACGGTGCCGGAACTGCCGGAGGATCCGGCCCTGTACCTGCAGTATCTGCGGCAGCTGGGACTGTTTGAGGCAGCTTCCTATTCCACGGAGGATGCCCAGCGGACGGACCAGTACCGGAAGCAGGCGGACCGGGCGGTTTTCGAGGCCTCTTTCCAATCCTATGATGACTATCTGGCAGGACTGGAAATGAAGGCGGTGGCGGCTCCCTTTGATGCTTTCCACTATCCCCGGATCGCCCAGCTGACCCAGCGCTCCAACCAGTTCAATCTGCGGACCGTCCGTTATACGGAAGCGGAAATAGCGGACCTGGCGGAGGACGACAGCCATATCTGCCTGTACTTCACCCTAAAGGACAAGTTCGGCGACCACGGTCTGATCAGCGTGGTGATTCTGGACAAAGAACCCGGGGAAGCACTGTTCATCAGCCAGTGGCTTATGAGCTGCCGGGTGCTGAAGCGGGGCATGGAGGAATTTATCGTGGATACGATCCTGCGGACCGCGGCGGACCGGGGATACCGAAAGGTGATCGGCGAATATCTGCCTACACCGAAGAATGCCATGGTAAAGGATTTGTACGAAAAAATGGGTTTTGCCCGGATCACGGAAAATCGCTTTGAAGCGGATCCGGCCAACTTCCCCTATCATAAAACTTTTATTTCAGAGGAGTAAGGAACCATGACCAACCAAGAGATTTACGAAAAGCTCAACGAGATTTTTTCTGACGTATTCGACGAGGAGATCACCCTCACCCCCGAAACCACGGCTTCCGACATTGAAGAGTGGGATTCTCTGACCCACATCACCCTGGTTTCCGAGGTGGAAGATGCCTTCGGCTTCAAGTTCGCCATGAAGGATGTGCTGGGCATGAAGAATGTAGGCGAGATGGTGGACATCATCCGGAACAATACCTGACCGACAGAAACAGCCGGTACCGACTTTGTGCCGGCTGTTTCTTCGACTTAAGGGAAAGTAGGGATTCTTTTTGGTTTTTTCATCGGCGGTATTTTTATTCGCTTTTCTTCCCATCACGTTGGCAGGTTATTACATTCTGCCAAGACGGTGCCGCAACGTGTTCCTGGCTCTGGCCTCCCTGTTCTTTTACGCATGGGGTGAGCCGAAGTTCGTGTTGATCATGCTCCTGTCCATCCTCATGAACTACGTCTTCGGACTGCTGGTCGTGCGGCGGGAGGAGGAAGCCTACCGAAGCAAGATCCTGGCGCTGATGGTCTGCGCGAACCTTTCGATCTTTTTTGTTTTCAAATATCTGAATTTTACAATTGAAAATCTGAATCTGCTGTTTGGGGGCATTCTTCCCCAAACCCATATCCGTCTGCCCATCGGTATTTCTTTTGTTACATTCCAGGCCATGTCCTACGTCTTTGACGTTTCCCTGGGAAGAGGCGAGGTGCAGAAGAACCCGCTGAATGTGGCGCTGTATATCTCCTTGTTCCCCCAGCTGATTGCGGGCCCCATTGTCCGCTACCAGACCGTGGCGGATGAGATTCAGAACCGACGGGAATCTATGTCGGATTTTGTCAAGGGTATGCGCAGATTTACGGTGGGTCTGGCGAAGAAGATGATCCTGTCCAACAGCATCGGTCTTCTGGCGGACCAGGCCTTTGGCTTTGGGGATCCCTCCCAGCTTTCTGTGGCTTTGGCCTGGCTGGGTGTCCTGGCCTATGCGTTCCAGATCTATTTTGACTTCGGCGGCTACTCTGACATGGCCATCGGTCTGGGTCTGATGTTCGGCTTCCACTTTGACGAGAACTTCAATTACCCCTACATTTCCAGAACCGTATCCGAATTCTGGCAGAGATGGCACATTTCCCTGGGCTCCTGGTTCCGGGACTACCTGTTCTACCCGGTCTCCCGGAAGGCGGTGCCTCTGGGCAAGAAGGTGAAGCAGCGCTGGGGCAAGGCCGCGGGACGGCTGGCACCCAATGTGGTTGCCCTGTCGGCGGTGTGGCTCTGCACCGGTATTTGGCATGGTGCCAGCTGGGGCTACATTCTCTGGGGCGTTTACTATGGTGTGCTGCTGATTTCGGCGCTGATTTTCCAGCCTACCTCCAAAAAGTGGACCAAAAAGCTGAATCTGAACACCGAATCCCGTGGTTTTATGGCCTTCCAGATCGGCCGCACCATGCTGCTGGTGCTGCTGGGCTATGTGCTGTTCCGCTCTGCCACCCTGACCCGGGCCGCAGGCTACTACAGCGCCCTCTTCGGCCTGGCCGGAAATGGCCTGGTGGATGGAGCCGCAGGCTTTGCGCTGCGGAACTATGCATCGGTACTGGTGCTGTGCGCGGTGTTCTCTACACCGGTTATGGGTTGGCTGCAGCGCAGAGTGGGCGGCATCTTCGCTTCGGAAACGGCCAAGAATGTTGTTTGCCTGCTGCTTCTGGTTCTGTCCGCTGCGTATACGGTCAGCACCAGCTACAATCCCTTTATTTACTTTACATTTTAAGGAGGCATTGCCGTGAGAAGAATATTGGCATTGCTGCTGCTCCTGTCTATGGTCCTGTCCCTGGCAGGCTGCGGAACGGAATTTGCTCCGGCTGCCACAGAGGGAACGGCGGCGGAAGCGGTGACGGAGGAAGTTACGGAAGCACCGACGGAAACGGAACCCCCGAAGCCGGCCACAGAAGGAAATCTGTACCTGAAGGTATCCGGCATCACCTTCTCTTTGGTGGGTGAGAGCGAGGATGTGTATCTGGGCATCGTTCCCAGAGAACTGGTCACCTGGGAAAGTGAGAATCCCGAGATCATCTCGGTGGAAAACGGTGTGCTGACCGCTGTGGGTGTAGGCACAACGGTGATCCACGCTTCCTACGAGGACCGGAAGGTCAGCTGCACCGCCGGGTGTCTGGCCGAAACCCGGGAGGAACTGGTCCTGCTGGATGACGAAATTCTCAGCACCCCCAAGTGGACCATCCCGGAGGTGGACCTGGAGGAACCTTGCACCTATTTCGACAAGGCGGGCATTGTGGGTGACTCCATTACCTACGGCATGATGCAGCATGAGGCCCGTTCCAACGCCCTGGGCAAGATTTTGTTCTTGGCCCGCGGCGGTGTCAGCATCATGGGCTTTATCAAGGGCGTGAAGCACATTGTTTACCAGGGCCAGGAAATGCCCCTGGAGGATATTGTGGAGAAGGCTGGCCTGGAACGTGTGTACTTCCTCATGGGCTCCAATGACGTGGCAGCAGGGTACGAGATGGATGCGATGATGGAAAACTGGAGCATCGTTCTGGACAAGATCTGGGAGAAGAGTCCCAATGTGGAGATCGTGCTGATTTCCAGCCTGCCCCGGTTTGAGGTCTGGCCCGAACGGCCGAGAGAGGACCTGTACAATCCCAGGACCCTGGAATACAACGCGGCGCTGCAGGAGCTGGCAAAAGAAAAGGGCTGCCAGTATCTGAACCTGCACCCCTTTGTGGAGGACCATTGGGGAAGACTTTCTCCCGTGTGTAAAATTGACGATACCCATTTGAACGAAGAATACTGTAACGTTTGGATGAAGCTTATGCGCTACTACGCCCAGTTTGAATCTGAAGGAGGAATTTTGGAATGAAAAAGAGTATTTGTGTCATCATCGCCCTGTGCCTGGTGCTGAGCCTGGCCGCCTGCGGCAATCAGAGCCAGAAGACTGTGTCCGTGGACACCGCCGCCCTGTACGAAAGCCTGGAGCAGCATCTGCCGGAAATGTTCTACCCCGACGAGGATACCATGCTGAACTTCCTGGGTATCCGCGCAGAGGACTGCGTCCAGTACCAGGTGGCCATCTGTGCCGAAGGTCTTCGGGCAGACGAGGTCTGGCTGATCGAGGCCAAGGACGCTGCTGCACTGGAGACTCTGAACGGACTGGCTCAGTCCCGGATCCAGGCCAAGCTGGAGGAAACCGAAACCTATGCCCCGGATCAGTTCCTGATCGTGCAGCAGGCTGAGGTTTGGACCAACGGCAATTATCTGGTACTGCTGATCTCCCCCGAGGTGGCAACGCTGAAAGCCAGCGTGGAAGCTGCTTTCCAGTAAGCATTTTCAGAAGCTATGAAGAAGCGGAATATCATCGCGATCGTTCTGTTCTGCAGCTTTCTTCTTGTGATGGCACTGGGCTTCTTTGTGCCCAAGCCGGCTTTTTCGGAGATGGAAAAGCGCTATCTGGCAGAACCGCCGGCCCTAAGCTGGAAAACAGTGCTGGACGGCACCTGGGGCAAGCAGGCGGAGGATTATCTGATTGATCATATCCTGGGCCGGAATTTCTTCGTGGGCATTCACGCCTACGTGGAGCTCCTGGCGGGACGGCAAAAGGTCAGCGACATCTGGCTGGAGGAAGACAAGCTGCTGGAAGCCCCTGTGGCCATGGACGAAGGGGTCATTGCCAGAAACATGAAGACGATCTATGCCTTTGCCGAAACCCTGGGCCAGGAAGTTCATGTGATGATCGTCCCTTCCGCAGGCTGGGCCGCCGGGGTGAAGGATTACACTGACCATGAGACCCTGGATGCCGTAGCTGCGGCGGCCGGAGGCAATGTGTCCGTGGTTCCTGTAGGGGATATTTACGCCGGCAAACCGGAGCTGTACTACAATACGGACCACCACTGGACCAGCCGGGGCGCCTACTATGGCTATGAGGCATTTGCGAAGGCTGTGGGCCGAGAATATCGGACAGAGCAGGAATTTACCGTTACGGAAGTTCCGGACTTCCGGGGCTCCACCTACTCCCGCAGCGCCCTGTGGCTGTTTCCCGGGGATACCCTGGAGCTGTGGCACGGTAGCGAACAGCTGACGGTCACCAATGCAGAAACAGAAGGAACCCACCAGGGGATCTTCTATTGGGAGCGGCTGGAAGAGGCGGACAAGTACACGGTCTTCCTGGACGGCAACCATTCCCTGGTACGGGTCCGGAACCCGGAGAAAACCGGCAAAGTGCTGGTGATCCGGGACTCCTATTCCAACTGTCTGGGCGGTTTCCTGGCTCAGAGCTATGGAGAAGTGGTGCTGGTGGACCTGCGGTATTACCGCCAGCCGGTTTCTCAGCTTGTGGCGGAAGAAGGCTTTGACGATGTGCTGGTGTGCTACAGCTGTGCCAACTTCCTGACGGAAACCAACCTGGTGCTGCTGAAATGAACAAAAGGAAAAATAAAACCGACTCTGATTTCTCAGAGTCGGTTTTTTCGCTTATTGCGCATCTTCTTCCAAGGCTTCCAGGTAAAAGCTTACAGGACGGAAACCGTCGTTGCAGGAAATCATGGCGGATTTGGGATTTTGCATCCAGCCGTCGTAGAAATTCCCGCCTCCGTGGGCCAGGGTCATAACGAAGGGGGAAATGGAGTCCCAGGCGCTGTCGCAGAAGTCCTGGGGCTTGGACCAGCCGTTGGCGATCCAGACCCGGCCCTCTTCTACATCGCAGGCGTGCTGGATGGGATTTTCATATTTTGCCATCAGATCCGGGTAACAGGTTTTTCGGATGGCGGTGATTTTCACTTTCTTCATAGTTCTTCCTTTCAAACAAAATGCAGGCGGTGTAGGTGATGGTTTTTTCACCGTGATGGTAGGGAAGACCATTGTCCCGGCAGACCTGGGTCACGAAGAGGCCGTAGCCTTCCATAGAGGAGCAGGCCTGCTCCGGGAACCGGCAGGGCTCCGGCCAGGCGCAGGTTTTGCAGATGCGGCATCCGCCGGTGCCGAGGCACAGGGCATCGGGATACTTCTGCCGGAGAAGCTGGGCGAAGCGGTGGAATTGTTCCAGATGCCGTTGCTCTGTGGTGGCCATGGTACGGGAGTCGATGGCCTTCTGCAGATACCCCACGGTCTGGAGCAAAATGCCCCGGCGATAGCTTTGCATCCGGGCCTGGCATTGGACCAGGGTGCCACAGTGGGGCGGACAGGTCCAGTTTTTGCCGTAGGCCCGGCATTTGTTTTCCGCGCACATATCCCGGACCATTTCGTTTGGTTTCAAGGTTTGGATATCCAAAGGCCTGGCTTCGTCAAAGCCTGTTTCCAGGGCCAGGGCACATAAGGTGTCCAGCATGGGCATCACCCTCTTTTTTAAGGATTCAGCGACCAGCCATGGTCCCCGTGATAAATCATCAGCCGGGTCTGGCCGCCGTCGATACAGATATTCTCGCCGGTGATAAAACCGGCCTTATCGGATGCCAGAAACAGCACCATATTGGCAATATCCAAGGGGTTTCCTACCCGGCCCGCAGGCTGCTGGATGGCATCGGGACCCTCATAGACGGTGTAGGCGGTGTCGATCCAGCCGGGGGATATGGAATTGACCCGCACCTTTCCGCTGAAACTCACGGCCAGAGCGTGGGTCAGCGCGGCAATGCCACCCTTGGCGGCGGTGTAGCTTTCACTCTGAGGCTGGCTCATCCGGTCCCGGGAGGAGGAAATGTTGATGATGCTGGCCCCTTCCCCGAAATAAGGAGCGAACAGCTTGCTCAAATAGAAGGGGGCCGTCACACCCACCGCCAGGGCCTGCTGGAACTGCTGATAGGTGCAAGTATCAATGCCCACAAAAGCGGGAGGGGCATTGTCCACCAGCACATCCACACGACCGTGCTTCTTGATGACGGTTTGGGCGAACGCTTCCAGGGTTGTCTGGCAGCCAATATCGCCCACATAGTGGTCCCCGTCGGCACAGTCAATGACGCAGACATGGGCGCCGTTTTTGGTAAATTCCTCGGCGATGCATTTGCCGATGCCTCCGGCGCCGCCGGTGATGACCACAACTTTGTTTTGGAACATAACAATACCCCCTTTTTCATCATGATAGCACAAATAGTGCGGAAAAGCTATCAAAAAACCAAGGGACTGCTGCGTTGCAGCAGTCCTTACGGGATATTAGAAAATAACTGTTTCGAACAGCGTATCGGCCAGGAGCCAATGCATCTGCCGGTTCGGATGATTGATGTGATTAACCAGATAGTCTGTGGTATCGGCACCCAGTGATTCCAGGTGCTTCCACTTTTTGTAGCAGTCTGCAATCAGTACATCATTTTCCCTTGCAATTTGCCGGGCCCGGACTACCATCCGGTCCACTTTTCCGGAAAGCTGCTGCTCCATGGTTTTGTGGGCAAAGTCCCGGAGGGCCCCGGGCTGCAGCTCGTTGCTGATATACTTGTTCATCATGATCTGGGTCATGAACACGGTTTCGATCCGGGCGTTCTTCAGTTCCCGGAAAATCCCCTCCAGGGCAGCATAATACCGTTCCTCCGGATAGGAAGCGTCGTTCAGACAGAAGCAGACTACCACCAGATCCGGTCCTTTGCTGATCACGTCCCGGTGGATTCTTGCCAGTCCCTGCTCTGCAGTCTGACCGCCAACGCCGGCATTGATGATATTGATGGGATTAAAGGGGCGGATCCGGTCGCATTTTATCTTGAATAATGCCGGATACCCATGGGCGCTGTCGCAAATTCCATGCATACCCTCTCTGGATTCAAAGCAGCTGTGGGTCAGACTGTCGCCCAGGAATGCCACGGTGGGGATCCCTTCTGCACGATCCCGAAACAGTTTCTTGGCAAATTCTGTCATAGCTTAAATCTTTCTCTTCAGAGAACCGCCCTTGATGGCGTCCACGGAAACGGCGAACAGCAGAACCAGACCGATGATGATGCTCTGCCAGTAGGAGCCCACAGACAGCAGCGTCATGCCGTTGTTCAAAATGGCCAAAACCATGGAGCCCAGGAAGGTGCCGAAAATGGTACCCTTACCACCGGTCAGTGCGGCGCCGCCCAGGATAACGGCGGACAGAGCGGTCATGTTGTAGGTGGCGGCTGCGCTGGGGATACCGGCGCCGGTCTGGGCAGACAGCAGCACACCGGCCACACCGGCCATCAGACCGTTGAGCAGGTACAGCAGGAACTTCATCCGGTTGACCTTGATACCGGCCAGGAAGCTGGCGTTGGCGTTGCCGCCGATCATATAGACACTTCGGCCGAAGACGGTATACTTGGAAATCCAGTGGAAGACGATGAAAGAAATGATCATGATGATCATGGACATGGGCAGGCCCATCACATAGCCGCGGCCGACAAAAATATAGCTGGGATCAGAAATAGGCAGGGACATACCATCGGACAGCACATATGCCAGACCACTGAGCGCCTGCATGGTGGCAATGGTGGTGATGAAGGCGTTCAGCTTCAGCACGGTGATGAAGAAGCCATTGATAACACCGCAGAGCAAACCGGCAGCTAGAGCAGCCAAAATCGTAATGATCCAGTTGCTGGTAGCGCGGGATACAAGAGATGCCACCATGCCCACCACAGCGATCTGGGAACCGACAGAAAGGTCGATGTTACCGGAGATATTAATGAATGTAACCGAACAGGAGATACAGCCAACGATAGCGGCGTACAGACCAATGTTCAGAAAGTTTCTCAGGTTCAGGAAATAGGGGGAACGCCAGCTGAAGAAAATGATCTCCACCAGCAGGGCGCAAATAACTGTCAGAAGGGAAGAAGCGCCGCTCTTGACCCCGTCTTTTCTTTTTTTCATTTCCAGAATAGACATAGCTTAACCTCCGATAGCATAACGAACCACCGCTTCCTGGGTGGCCTCGTCCCGGTTCAGGATACCGGATACCTTGCCTTCAAACATCACCATGATTCGGTCGGACATAGCCAGCAGTTCCGGCATTTCCGAGGTAATGATGATCACGCATTTTCCTTCCTGGCACAGCTCGTCCAGGATGCGGTAAATTTCAGATTTAGCACCCACGTCGATACCGCGGGTGGGTTCGTTCAAGATCAGTACATCCGGTTCCAGCTCCAGCCACTTGGACAGGACCACCTTCTGCTGGTTGCCGCCGGAAAGGCTCTCCACAATGGTTTCCCGGGATGGCGTCTTAATTCCCAGATTCCGGATCCAGCGTTCGGAAACCTCTGCATCCTTCTTCCGGTTGATCATCTTCTTCTTGAACTTGGAATAATAAGCGGCCATGGTGTTCACAGCCACGGTCTGGTTCAGCACCAGACCCTCGGTCTTACGTTCCGCGGGAACGTAGGCAATACCGGCGGCGATGGCATCGGAGGGATTGTTGATCTTCACATCCTTGCCGCCCACCCGGAAGCTGCCGCCCTGCAGCAGGTCCTGGCCGAAGACGGCGGAGCCGATTGCCTGGTGGCCGGAGCCCATCAGACCGTAAATACCAAAGATTTCGCCCCGCTTTGCGCTGAAGCTCACGTTGTGGAGCAGGGACGTTGTCAGACCGGAAACCTCAATGATGTTGTCACCGGCCTCGGCACCCACCTTGGGGTACATATCGGTCAGCTCTCTGCCGACCATGCGGGCAATCAGCATTTCCTTGGTGGCATCCTGGATCTGCAGCTGTCCGGTGACGCAGCCGTCACGCATGACCACCACACGGTCCGCCACTTCGAAAAGCTCATCCAGCTTATGGGAGATATAGAAAATAGAAACACCTTGAGAAGCCGCCTTGTGGATCAGATTGAACAGATACTGGATTTCCATATCGTTCAATGCGGAAGTAGGCTCGTCCATGATCAGAACCTTGACATCGTTGGAAATGACCTTGGCAATTTCAATCAGCTGTTTCTGGGCTACAGAACAGCCGCCGATATTGATTCTGGGATCCAGATCCAAACCCACCAGGGACAAGATCTCACTGGCTTTGGCGTACATGGTCTTGTAATCCACCATGCCAAATTTTCTCGGCAGATTGCCCATGAAAATATTCTCTGCCACGCTGATGGTGGGCACATAGTTCAGTTCCTGGTGAATCACACCGATTCCGGCTGCTTTTGCATCGGAAGGCAGTGCAAAATGCACCTGCTTGCCATGCAGATAAACCTGGCCCTCCTCCGGCTGATAAATACCGGAAAGAACCTTGATCAGTGTGGATTTACCGGCACCGTTTTCGCCCAGCAATGCCACAACTTCGCCTTTACGGATGGTGATGTTCACATCGTTCAGTGCCTTAACGCCGGGGAAGACTTTGCTGACCCCTTTGGCCTCCATGACGATTTCATCAGACACATGACGATCATTTCTAGTACAAACCTCTGACAAGTTCCTCACCTCAGTCTTTTTGCGTGATTATCGGAATTAGAAAGTACCTTAGGGCGGCCCGGGGGCCGCCCCTTGTGATTAAGTGAATCGTTGAATTACAATGCGGCTGGATTACAGCTTGTCCCAGGGCAGATCGTCCTCGGGATACAGCTCGTGAATGTTGCCCCAGTTAACAGCGACTGCGGAGCAGGGAGTCTTCTCGGGGATCTCGCCGGTCTCAAAGTAGTTCTCCATGATATCCAGGCACTGAGTACCGTACAGCTCGGGAGCGACAGCGATAGCGGAGATCCAGGACTGGTTGCCCTGAGATGCGTACATGGGCTCGGTGACGGCTGCACTGACGCCGCAGGAGAAGATACGGATGTCCCATTCACGGTTGATGGTGCAGGCAGCGGCGTAGACGCCCTGTGCAGCATTCTCGTTGATGGTGAAAACGATAACGGAGTGGGTGTCGGGGTGAGCGGTCATGAAGTCGGTGAACTTCTGCTGGCAGATGCTGGCGTCGTTCTGGCCTTCCAGCTCGACCACTTCCTTGTACTTGATGCCCAGGTCATCCAGAGCCTTGACGCTGGAGCGGACGCGCTTCTGAACCTCGTCGCCGGAAGCGATCTGGGTCATCAGAACAACGTAGTCAACCTCACCGCCGAATTCTTCCTGGATGTATTCAGCAGCGACTTCGCCGTTGTAATAACCGGTCAGATCGGAGTCAACGCCAAAGAAGGGGGCGCCGGGCAGAGCGATGTCAACTGCCAGAACGGGGATGTTAGCGCTGTTGAAGATGTCCATAACGGTCTGGCCGACGGAGGCGTCAACAACCATTTCCACTACGAAGTCGGGCTGCTGCAGAACCATCATCTCAGCATTGGCAACAGCGGTCTGACCATCGGCATTGTTGTCGAAGTAGATCAGCTCATAGCCGCGCTCTGCACAGGCCTGCTCAAAGCCGTACTTGACCAGCTTGCCGAAAATGCCCTTTTCGTTGATGTTACCCAGGCCGACTCTGATAACGCCGTTGCCGTCATTGTCTTCAATGACTGCGGGAGCCTCGGTTGCGGGAGCCTCAGCAGCGGGGGCGTCAGCCTTAGGAGCCTCGGTTGCGGGAGCGCTGGAGCCGCCACAAGCAACCAGACCCAGAACCATGACCAATGCCAGAAGCAGAGAAATCAGTTTCTTCATTTTGTTTTCCTCCATTTTTGTTTATATTTTTGCCACATCCTGTGTGGATATGTCCTTGCCTGCGTGATAAAACACGCTTTCGAACGCGCTTCCCGTTTCGGGAGATACGCTTTCGATTTCGATGATGCCCGCCATGGCTTCCGCCCAGCGCCTGGCCACGTCGTTTTCGGCCTTGACCTTTTGCATATGGGCGATGCTGGGGCATTCATAGTAGCCGATGACCTCCAGGTCACGGATGAAGATGGAATAGTTGCGGATGCCCTGGTTGTTGAGATTCTCGGTCATTTCCGGCCAGATCTCATCATGGCGCTTCCGGTATTCCTGCTCTTTTCCGGGAACCAGTCGGCCTTTCCACAAAACCCGTTCCATAACCGCTTAGCGAATGATTTCGTAGGGAATGTTCAGTAGATCTGCAATCTTGGCGATGGTGTCGGCCCGGTGACCCAGACCCAGCGCATAGTGGTGGGTGGGGCCTGCCATGACCCAGCGCTTGATGTAGTCCCGGGTATTGGGAGGGAAATGGCCCCGGGTATTGGTGTTGCCAGTGGGAGGAATGGGACCCTTCCGGGATTCGCCTTCACCAATGACGAACTTCAGCTGGCCGTCGGCCATCTGGGTGATGCCCAGCATGGTGATGGGACCTTCCTTCAGCTTGAATTCCACAGAGGCACCGGAGCCGGGTTTGCCGTGGTACTTCTTCAGGCTGCGAAGAACAGGCTTGCCTTCCGCGATGGTGATATGGTGGGGGCCGTCGTGGCCTACCAGAATGTAGTCTTCCTTGAAGTCGATGGGATGGAATTCGGCGAAGCTGCCGCCGATGTTCAACCGATCCATGATGAACATGGCCACGCAGGTCTTGATGTCGAATTCGCCGCACATGGGAACGCCTTCCGCGTTCAGCAGAGAGTTGCCCCCGATGAAGGAGGAAACCACTTCCTGCTGCATGGAGCCGGGCAGGCCGTTGTAGTAGTAAGCAAGGCCTGTCAGGTTGTACTTTTCAATGAACTTGTCCAGGGTGACGGCAGCCTTGGCGGCCTTGTACAGATCCTTTTCGTTGAGCTTTTCTGCAATGGGATCGGAGTGGGGGTCGGGCGTATCGAACTCGGAGAGAATCACCTGGGCCTTTGCGGAGATATCCTCCTCGGTGACGGTTTCATGGACTGCCAGAACGTCGTCCACCTCCAGAAGAGGCACATGGACACCGAAGCTCTTGGAGATGGCGGTGGGATCGGCGTGCATGTCGTACATGGCTTCCAGCACGTGACCCATCAGACCGAACCGGGCGCCCCGCAGGTCATGCAGGACCTTGGCAATGTCGCACCACTCGGCGATGGCAGCCTTGGCAATCGGATCGTCGTACAAAGTGCCGATGATCACATCATTGACTTTTTTACCCATACGGATGGCAACGCCGGTGAACTCGGGTACGGAGCAGATATTGTCGTTTTCCAACTGGATGCGGGTGCTGCCGTTGGCCAGGTCCAGGGTGTTCAGAGGCTGCAGGGCAACCAGCACCATGGGCTTGTTCAGATCCCGGATAATGGGAGCAAATACAGAGGAGGTGGCGTAGGTCAGCATATTGCACATGACCACGTCCAGATTGTCGCCCTGCATCTTCGGCAAAGCGGCATAGGCCTTTTCACTGTAGTCGATCATGCCATAGTCGATGATCTCCACATCGTTTTCTGCCAGGATAGCTTTAAAGTCCTCATGGTAGGACATCAGCGTTTCCTCCAGACCGGGGAACTGATTCCAGTACACCGGATGGGCGACACCAAACACACCGATCCTCGCAGTACGGGGTTTCCGTCTTTCAAGCATATGTCTTTCCTCCTATAGATACAGCCGCCGATGGGTTGTATGATTCATGATTACAATTGGATAATATCATACATACAGCGTCAGCGGTATGGATAAAACAAAGGGAATCTTGTCGAAAATAAATGTGCATTTTGCACGAAAGCCCTAGCATTTCACGGCTGCTTATGGTACAATTAGCGAAACGATTGCTGAATTCCAAGATTTTGATTCTGGAGGCCCTATGAAAGATACGATCCATCTCGCCTTCCCGGATGCATTGCCCTTTGTACGGTATGTGCAAAAATACACGGTTCCGGACAATAAGGTCGGAGCCCTTCATTTTCTTACGCCCTATGACCATCGGCTGTTTTACGTCCACCACTGCTTTGGCACCATTGAGTTCCGGGACCACAGCATTGAGGTCAGCCGGGGCGACCTGATTGTATGGCACTCCGGTGTGGAATATGTTCTGCGCCACGCGATAGGACATCCGCTGGTGCTGCTGGGCTGCAATTTTGACTACACCCAGCGCAATTCCGGGCTGTCTTACCCCATCCCGCCGGACCGTTCTCCGGACTTCCGGGAGGACCGGCTTTTGGAGAAAGTTTGCATTTCCGACATTCCTGCCGCTGCAGCGCCCATTCTGCTGCATAATATGCAAATTGTCGAAAAAGAACTGGAAGAGATGCTCCGGGAATACCAGGCCAAGAAGATTCTCAGCGCACAGCGGCTCAGCGGCATGCTGACCAATATCCTGGCCCTGGCTTTCCGCCAGACCTTCAATGTACTGCCGGAGGATTCCCGTTCCAATCACCATATTGATGAGGTCATCGAGTACATCCATCAACATTACACGGAGGACATTACCAATAAAAAGATCGGCGATGTGTTCAACTATCATCCCAACTATCTGAACAAGCGGATGGCCCAGTACACGGGAGAGACCCTGCACCAGTATCTGATCTCCTACCGGATCGCCCGGGCCATTGATCTGCTGACCACCACCGATGAATCCATCAATGTGATCGCGGCCAAGGTGGGTTTCCGGGATGTATGCCACTTCACCCGGATTTTCCGGCAGAAAACCGGACAGATTCCCAGCGCCTACCGAAACCGGCAATAAGGAAAAAACGCCGACACCTTTTGGTGTCGGCGAAATTTTTATTCCGTTTCCCCTTCGTGAGCCAGCCACTGGCACTCGGTTAGGGCCAGGTTGGTAAAGGTAGCCTTGAAAGAAGAGTTTTCGGGGCTGCAGGCGTAGATGCCAAAGCGGATCTTGCCGCCGCCCTGCCACATATGGCAGATACGCATCTGGGAGAAATGCACACCGTCTTCGGAACATTCGATGCAGTAATCATCCTCCCGGCGGCTGAACCGGTACCACATGGACTTGATGTCCGCGGCAATGGCGGTGGTGGCCCAGTCGGAGTAGGCGTTGTTGGTGACCACGCTGCCCAGGTGCTGGAAATCTTCGGTTTCGTACTCAATGGAACCCTTGATCCAGTTATCGCTGTCCAGATACATGACTACGCCGCACTGATCGAAGCGGTGCTTGCTGTCGAACTCGGTCTTTACCACAAAAGAGAAGAACTTTTCTTCTGTTTCCATCTGGAAAACCGGGGCGTTGTCGTTGCGGAAGTGGTAATAGGTCCGCTGCCACAGGTCCGTATGGGGCTTGGTGATGACCTCAATTTTATCGTTGGAAATAATGCAGCTTTCCGGCTCCCGGGTCCACCGGAAGTTTTTGATATCAAAATTCATAAGAGACACTCCTGTCTGTTTTGGAGGACACCTCCGTTCCTCAAAAAGGAACGGAGGTGTTCGTTTGAATTTAGTTCAGCTGAGCGGCTGCCTGCTGGGCGGGGATGCAGGCCTGGTAGCGCTCCAGGTAGCTGCGGAAACCGGCAACACCGGCGGGATCGGGATCGGCGCAGCTGCTCTTGGCATGGAGGAAGACCTTGTTCTGCAGGTAATCTTCCATGGTTTCGCCTTCGTCCTTCCGGTGCATGTAGGCTGCCAGCAGCGCCATGCCCCAGGGGCCGCCCTCACCGGCGGTTTCCATGGTGGTAATGGGCAGGTTCAGTGCGTCAGCCATGATCTGCTGGCCCACACCGGGGGTCTTGAAGAAGCCGCCGTGGCCCAGCAGCTTGTCGGACTCCACCTGCTCCTCGGTGGCCAGCATATCCATGCCGATCTTCAGGGTGGCGATGGCGCCGTACAGCTGGGAGCGCATTAGATTGGCGATGGTCATGCGGCTGTCAGGGAGGCGAACCAGCATGGGACGGCCGTTTTCGGTATGGGTTAGAGGCTCACCGGCAAAGTAGTTGAAGGCGATGATGCCGCTGCAATCGGGATCGCCCTCCAGGGCTTTGCGGTACATGGCGGGGTACAGCTCATTCATGTCCACGGGCCAGCCCATGCTCCGGGCGGCATCGGCGATGAGGTTCACCCATGCGTCGATCTCGGAGGCGCAGGTGTTGGTGTGGGCCATGGCAACGGGCTTACCGGAGGGAGTAGCCACCACGTCGATTTCGGGGTAGTAGTTCTTCAGAGGCCGCTCCAGCACCTGCAGGGAGAAGGCGGAGGTGCCGGCGGAAATGCTGCCGGTTCTGGGCAGCACAGCGCCTGTGGCAGCCATGCCGGTACCTGCGTCGCCCTCGGGAGGACAGCAGGGGACTCCGGCTTCCAGCGTGCCGGTAACGTCCAGCAGGGCAGCGCCTGCTTCCGTCAGATAACCTGCGTTGGCGCCTGCGGGCAGGACCGTGGGCAGGATCTGGCGCAGCTTCCAGGGGAAGCCGTAGGGAGCCACCAGTTCGTCGAACTGGGCCACCCGGGCAGCATCAAAATCGCCGGCGTCATCGTCATAGGGGAACATACCGGAGGCTTCGCCCACGCCCATCATATTCTGGCCGGTGAGCAGGGAATGGATGTAGCTGCTCAAGGTGGTCAGCCGGGCGATATCCTTGACATGGGGTTCCTTGTTCAAAATGGCCTGGTACAGGTGGGCAATGCTCCAGCGCTGGGGGATGTTGAAGCGGAACAGCTCCATCAGCTCCTGGGAAGCGGGGCCGGTAATGGTGTTGCGCCAGGTCCGGAAGGGAGCCAGCTGATTGCCTTCCTTGTCAAATACCAGGTAGCCGTGCATCATGCCGGAAATGCCGATGGCGGCGATTTTGGTCAGCTTCTGGCCGTACTTCTTCTGCACATCTTCCCGCAGGTCGCTGTAGCAGGCCTGGACGCCCTTGACGGCATCTTCCAGGTGGTAGGTCCAGACACCGTCCTCCAGTCGGTTCTCCCAGCCGTGGGAGCCGGAGGCCACCACATTGTGGTTCTCGTCGATCAGAACGGCCTTGATTCTGGTGGAGCCCAGCTCCAGACCCAGAATGGTATTGCTTAAATTGATGCTCATGGTAGCTTCTCCTTAGGATTGGTTTAAGGAATCAGATCTTCTTGGCGTTGGCCAGCAGATATTTCTCGGCTTCGGGATTCCACAGGCCGTTGTTGGCCTTGCACATCTTGTCCAGTTCGGCGAACAGAGGATCGGTCTTGCCCAGCTCCTCAAAGTCTGCGATGGCTGCCAGAGGCAGATCGATCTGGGTGTAGATCAGCTTCTTACCGCCGGGAATCTTGGGCAGGTTCAGAGTGGTGTCGATGACTGCGTTCAGACCGCCGATGTGGGTGACCAGAGCGGAGGGGTTCAGCTTGCCTGCATTCATCATGGCGATGGCTTCC
>JAZSHO010000006.1:0-31513 GCA_045533345.1 Faecousia sp.
GGCACCGAATATACTGCAAATGTGGACGAAATGCGTAGATTCCTCGACGCGGCTTCGCCTTGCTCGGAATGACATAACTTTTCTTTGTACGTTTTGATGTTCTTGCTGACTAAAACCGATAACCACAATTATTGTTTAGCGCACTAATTAAAATGCATGTCATCGCGAACCATCCCGCAGGATGGTGTGGCGATCCCCTATGATTTCCGGGAGTGTTTGGGGGATTGCCACGCCAGTGTGCGCTACTTATCGCAATGACATACTTCTTTTTTACTGCTCATATAAACTACAATTTAGCTGCGCAGTAACGAATCGGGTCGACCACCCAATGGCCTTCGTATACAGACCAACCAAAGGCTCGAATTGTCAGCGGCCACTGGCCGCCCGCTAAACTACAATTTATCTTCGCACCATCGGTCGAGCGCAATCAGGATGCGTTGGTTTCCTGCCTGGGTTCGTAACGAATTGGCTGCCGGGCCATCCCGGCAAACTACAATTTTCCTTACCGGCCCGGGTTTTGGTGGGGCGGCGGGAGGGCATAGAAAAATCCCCATTCGGGTAACCGAATGGGGATTTAGGTTAGGTTATGTTAGGTAGTGGGAACCCACTCGCCATCGTCCCAAGTTGCACCGTTCTCATAGGAAGTGCCTTCAATCAGATCAGCAAAACCGTTAATAGTGACGTTAGTACCGCTAACAGTACACTCGGGGAAGAACAGCTCGAAATCCTTAACGGTGTCTGCATCCAGCGCAGGGTCGACGGTCAGCGCACCATTAGTACCCACGATAATGCTAGTGGTAGCAGCCTTGGTAGCGTTAGCAGCCTGAGCAGCGGTAGCGATAGCGTCCAACTCGGTGATAACAGCGGCGTCCTTAGCCTTCTCAATGTAGCCGGAGTATGCGGGGATTGCGACACCCGCCAGGATGGCCAGGATAGCGATAACAACGATCAGCTCAACCAGAGTGAAGCCGCCGTTCTTCTTGAACATGTTCATGGGAAACAATCCTTTCATTTTTAAAATTATATCTCGGCTG
The DNA here is from genome assembly GCA_045533345.1 of Faecousia sp. Lineage (GTDB taxonomy): Bacteria > Bacillota > Clostridia > Oscillospirales > Oscillospiraceae > Faecousia. Next base: position 1,035 of record JAZSHO010000006.1, read on the forward strand.
GTCCGCCGGGACAGTTTGCGTATTGTGGCAGATAGCCACGATACATAGATTTACATGTAGATAATACCATATTTTATTTCAATGCACAATTGTCAATTATGCCAAATACCCCCAGGAAAGGATGGGCATTTTTCACCAGTTTTTTATGCAATATGCGATGCTTTTTCGGCAGGACCCTGTCAAAACCGATAATCCAGGCCCACATAGCGCAGCATGGACCGGCGGTCGCTGAGATTCTCCCGGCTCAAGGCCTCCAGATTCCGCTCCTGTCGTTTCAGCGTGGAAAATTCAAAGAAAACCTTATAAAAGGGCCGCACCAGCCACACCAGCGGCAGCAGCCAGGGGGCCTTTTTCAGCACCGTGTACTTCCCCCGCAGCACATCCACCGGCGGGAAGGCCGTCTGCCACAGATACAGCAGCCGTCCGCTGAAGCCCAAAGGGGCATGCTTCCCGTCCCGGACCGCCCGGGACACCACTCTGCTCTCGGACTGGCCCCAGCTGCCGCTGGCAAAAATGAAGTCCGTGATCACATCCAGCTTTTCGCTGCCGGGAGCATCCGCAAACCAGCAGGCAATGAGGTCGCGGATATTGGAATAAAATTCCAGAAGCTGCAGCTTTTCCAGCTCCTCTTCGACCTTTTTCTCATCCAGTTCCGGGAAGCTGCGGAAAAATACCCACAGGTCCACCACGTATCGGCAGCCGATGCCTCCGTCCCGGAAGTGCTTGGCGAAATGGGTGAACAGGAACAGCAGCTCGTCCTCCGGTTCCATGGTGTGCAGGCCGTGGGCCTTATGCCGGGCCAGCTGCCAGCCGGTGCCGAAATAGGGGTGATAGTCCTTGTTGTAGCTGGGGATCAGATGCTTGTGCAGCTCCAGATAGAGCTTTTTCGACTGCCACACCAGTTCATGGTCTGTTTCTTCCATAAACTGGAAACCCAGTTCCTCCAGAACGCTGTCGATTTCCCCCCGCTGCTCTAAGCGGATGAGAATATCCCCGTCGCCCATGCTCCGCAGCTCCGGTTTTGGGTATCGGGGCTTCATGCAGCAGCCCTTCAAGGGCAGATAATCGATGCCCTTTTTGTCGAACGCGTCGAAAATCCGCCGCAGCTGGGCCAGCTGCCCCTCGCTGATCAGAAGGCTGCGGCAGTAGCTCTGGAACAGCTGCTTCATCACAGGCAGGTCCCTGGAAAGGCCGCAGGTCACCGCCCCTTCATAGAGCAGAGGGGCCATATGATGCTTTTTCAGCGGCTGATATGCCGCCTCCAGGTCAAATCCCTCCGGCAGTGGCAGGCACTGACCGGTAATGGCGCTTTTCAGAAGGGTCACAATGCCCTGCTGTGTGTTGGTCATAGTATTTCCTTCTTTACTTCGGAGCGTAGAACAGCCGCAGGATCAGTGCATCCAGGGCCTCTTCCTCCGGATAGAATTCATAGAATTCCTCCCCCAGCACGTTCCGGCCCCGGGGGCTGACCACTTCCACGATCGGGTAGTGGCTGTAGCGGTCCACGAGGCCGCTCAGAGAGTTGATGGTCATATCCGTCACCAGGTACTGGGCCACATCCTCGTAAACCGAGGCGATCAGATCGGAATCTTCCTCTCGGGCCGCGGTGAAGGCTTCCACGAAACCGTTGACGTAGTCCTTCTGCCGCTGGATACGGCTTACGTTCAGCTGGTCGCCCACATCCTTACGGGTCCGGACGAAGTTGATGGACTGCTCACCCAGCAGCGTCACGGTTCCCTTTTGGATGGTGGGATCCACCTGGGAGAAATCATCGGTGACCTGCACCGTTACACCTCCCACCGCATCATTGACGATGGGAATGGCATCCATATTCATGGCCACATAGTAATCCAGGTCGATGCCGTAGAGAAAGTCGGACACCGTGTGCTTCACGTTCTCACAGCTGTCCTCCAGGCCGCTGCCGTAGGTATGGGACAGGGCCAGCTGAGCATAGGCTGTGCCTGCCTGGCGGCCTCCAAGGCCCAGCACAGGCATTTCCACCATGGTATCACGGTTCAGCTGCAGCACCCGGCATTCCTCCGCCTCGTGGTCCAGGATCACCACCATGGCCATATCCGCCGCACCGGGGTTCTGGTAGGTTTCGCTGTCCTCCACCGCACCGTAGCGGTCAATGCCCAGCACCAGCACCGTGGTGATATCCTGCCGGGGGAAATAAGCCACATCCCCCCGGTAAATGGTTTTGGAGGCAAAGGTCTCCTCCCCCACCCTGGTACGCAAAACAGTGGACTCCAGAATCCGGAGCCCACTGAACAGCATCACAAGCACCAGGATCAGAATGATACAGAAAAATGCAATATCTTTCACAGGTTTTGATATTTTCATATCTTCCGTCCTATCTTAAATGAGATTACTTACCCTCTTCCTCTTCCTTCTTGCGCTTACGCCGCAGGAAGATCAGCAGCAGGAACAGCAAAAACGCAACGATCAGCATAATGACCCACAGCAGAGGGTATCCCACCTCTTCTGCCGGCTCCGGGCTGGGCAGGGTAACCGCAGGGAGGGTTTGCTCCGGCTCTGCACCGGGCATGCAGAAGGCCACGGGGCCCGTCGCCTGGAAGTGGCAGGTGATGGTGCCGTCGCCATTATGGGTCACCTGTTCCACAGGCTCCCACTGGTCATTGACATAGAGCATGACTACCACGTCTTCCGTATTTTCCACGCCCAGATTAAACTGTGCCACCAGGACGGTAGTCTCCTGCTTCAGTTCTTCTTCATGGGTGTGGGGCGTTTCCACGCAGCCGTCTTTCTGGAAGTTCACGTCCACCACATCCAGAATCACGTAGTTTTCAGGAGTGGGAACCTGCATGGCACCGCTGAAAAGCTGCTGGTGGACTTCGATGAGCAGATCACGCTCTTCCTGGTAGATATCGGTGGTTTTTTCTTTTGCTTCCTTAACGGTGGTGATGACCACACAGGCACCGACGCCTTCACCGTCCTCGATATGTTCCTTTTCCGCCAGGATCACATCGCCCTTGATCTCCGGCTCTGCCGGACGGCTGACACTGGGCACAAAGCCGTTGGCATAGGCCGGGAGCGCTAATCCCGCGCACAACAGCAAGGCCGCAAACAAGCAAAGGATTCTTTTCATTGGAATCACTCCGTTCTCCTGTGAGGGGAGGATCGCAGGATCTCCCGCTCTGTTTTTCGGATCCGAACCAGGGCCTCCCGGCCCAGTTTCTGTTCAATACATTGGTTGACCTGTCCCAGATTGGGTTTCCGGGAGGTCAGATTGTGGCAGTCAGAGCCCAGAACATGGATCTGACCGGCGCTGAGCATTTTCATGGCCAGGGAGGCGGTCCTTTTGTCCAGGAAAAATTCTCCGTTGGCCTGTACGTACACATCCATTTGGGCCAGCCGCTCCGGGATCCCATAGGTCCGCAGCGGCCGGATATACCGGTCAATGTGGGCAAGGATGGGGATCAATCCCTGCTTGCTGCGGATGCCCTCCAATTCCCGGTAGTATTCCTCCGGCCAGGGTGCCGGGGGCATTTCCACCATGACGCAGTTGCTTTTGCCGATGGTCAGCCAGGGCAGAAAATCCGATTCGCTGATACCCCGGAAATAGTGGACCTCCGCACCCACAAGGACCCGGGGAAGGCTGGGCTGCACCAAAAGCTCCTTGTGCAGCTCGTAAGCGGCCCGGTTCCGGCGCTTCAGAAACGCCTCGGGCTTGTCCCGGTCCGGATAGAAGTGGGGCGTTGCCACCACATAGTCGATCCCCTGCTTTGCCTCCATTTGGAGCATGGCAACGGATTCCTCCAGGGACGTGCTTCCGTCATCGATTCCGGGTAAAATATGGCTGTGAAAATCCATAGGCTTTCATTCCCGTGTTATTTGGTGCCCTTGGGCTTGTACTTGTATTTGTAGGCGTGCTTATAATATCTGCGGCTGTAGCCCTTTCCGTCCTCGGAGGAGCAGTTGAACACAACGCCCAGAACCTTGGCATCCACAAATTCAAACTGGCGGACGGCGGTATTCAGGGTGATCCGGTCGCAGTAATTCTGGCGGACCACCAGCAATGTGCCATCCGTGTATTCCGCCACAGCCAGGGCGTCACTGACCTCACCCACAGGCGGCAGGTCCAGGATAATGTAATCGTAATTGTCCCGGAGCCGCTCCAGCATTTTCTGCATCTTGGCAGAGCTGAGCAGTTCCATGGGGTTGGGGGGTGTCCGGCCGGGGGCCACCACGTGGAACACGTAGGTGTCCTGCATCAGGCAGCAAACCTGGATCAGATTGTCCGCGGTGCTGATGCCGGCCAGATAGTCGGAAAGACCGGGGGTCTTGTTGATGGGCAGCTTTTCCGTAATGGAGGGGCGGCGCAGGTCGCAGTCGATCAGCAGCACCCGCTTGCCCAGCTGGGCCATGCTGTAGGCCACATTGATACTGGTCAGGGATTTGCCTTCGCCGGGGATCGCACTGGAAACGCCGATCACGTGGCAGTCCTTGTCATCGGCAAAGGAGAACAGCAGCTTGGTACGCAGCAGCTTGTAGGCTTCCGCCGCAGCGAAGCTGATGTTGCCGCCCACCAGGGCAGACTGCTTTTTGCCCTTGACCGGGGCCTTCTGACCCGGGGCGATGTGCTGGCCGTAGCCATAGTAGCCGCCCTTTGGCTGGAGATTCATATTGGGAACCGTGGCCAGAACGGGATACTTGCAGCACTGGCCGATGTCCTCTTCCTTATGGATGCTGATATCCAGCAGTTCCCGGATCACGATCACTGCAGCGGCCAGGGCCAGGCCCACCACGAAGCCAATGAGGGCATTCCGGGTGTAGTTGGGGGCGCTGGACTTGGTAGGCAGCACCGCCGCGTCCACGACTTTGGCGGAGGTTCCCTCCACGATGCTGCCGATTCGCTTGGGCAGCACATAGGCGATGGCATCGGCGATTTTTTCCGCCTCGTAAGGGTCGGTGCTGGTGACCACCACTTCGAAAATTTCCGTGGAGGAAACCGCCTCAGCGGAGATCATTTTTCTCAGCTGGGAATAGGTCCGGTCCACCCCGGCGTAATCGATGACGTCGTTCAGAGATTCCCGGGTATTCAGAATGACGATGTAGGAATTGACCAGGCTCTTGGAAGCGGAAATATCCGCAGAAGAGATGCTCAGGGATGCCTCGCCGATGGACAGGGAGTTGTTGTTCACGTAGAACATGGCCGAGGCTTCATAGGTAGGGGTGATGAAGAGGAAGGTGCCAAGAAAGGTCAGCACCGCACCGATCACCGCCGCGATACCCACCACCCAGGCCTTCTTCAGCAGGGCATTCAATAATCGCTGCAGGTCGATTTCTATTTCGTCGTTGTTAAGTACTTTTTCATCCATAGGAGTTCCTCCCACTGCGGCACCGCCACAGCGCCTGTTCGAAAAACAGACTTTTCTTTGTAAGTTATTTGTTTATTTTAGCAAAATGCAAAGGGGGTGTCAATGTACATTCTATTTTCATCCATTTGCATTTGATTTATGTTTTCCTGATGTATTTCACCAGTGCGGATGCAGCATTAATCAGCAAATCATTCTTCAGAAGCAGTGCCGTGCCAAAATAGATCACAGCGCCCACCGTTACAGAAAGCAACAGCGATTGCAGCATTCCAGTAACTACGGACCCGATCAGGATCACTGCTACCGCCATTATCGCAGTGCCTGTGATAATGCTGATGATGAAACGGCATTCCACCCTGGGCTTTGTGATTGAGAGAGAGTAGTACAGCATCACGCCATTGACGATCAGCTCACTGATCACAGATGCGATTGCCGCACCGTTTTGTGCATAATGTGGAATCAGAATACTATTCAACAGGATATTTGCCACACTCGCAAGGACCCGAGATTTTATCAAATGTCTTTCGTTTCCTGTGCTGATGATCGCCTGATAGCACAAAAGGTCTCCGGCACCTCTGATAACCACCAAAACCGCGAGAATCCGAAGGGTCGTTACAGCAGGCGCAAACAGCTCTCCAAAGAATACGGGAATCAATTTGTCCGAAACCAAGAACAACCCCGCGCAGCAAGGGAGCGCCAGCAATAAAACGATTTTCAACCCAGTGGATAGAATTTTTTCGTAGTTTTCCCTCCGATTGACAAAAACATAGCTGAGCCTGGGTAGAAATACTGCCGATATTGCGGTTACCAATGTCAAGACAACATTGACGATCTTATGTGCGTTGGTATAAAAACCTACCGCTTCGCTCGTCGAAATCCACCCAAGCATGGTAGTATCCACTTTGTTATACAAGCTTGCTGTCGCGGAGCTGATCAGAAGCGTCAGGATAGGTTTCATGTGCTGCTTCAGATTCAATCCGCGGAATGTTAGTTTAACGTACTTCCCGGCATGAACTACATTGAAGAAGTAATTGCATCCAGTTCCGAGGCAAACAATCAATGCATAAATAACATAGTCCTGACTGTCTTTTACAAGTAGAAACAGCAGAATCAGGGAAAATAGCTTGACCAGCAAACTTCGTAGGGTAATGTAGCCATATTTCTCCTGTCCCTGAAAATACCAGTCAATATTAATATAGTTGAAGAGCAGATCCAGCCCAAAGACCAGGTAAATCAAAAGGCTTGCAGAGAATACCGTCTGTATTACAAAATAATAGGCTGCCAGGCATATCGTTGTAGCGGCAAAATTGATCAGCAGCAATTCGCTGAAGAGTTTGTTTACCGCACCGGGGTCTCCCTGCCGTTTGGCAATTTCTCTTGTTCCGTAAGCGGGAATACCCAACGCCGCAAACATAACAAAATAAGAAACGATATTTTGGGCATAGTTTACTTTTCCGATGCCCGCCGGTCCCAGCACCCGCGATACGTAGGTTGCGGTGATCAGCGGAAAGATGACGTTTAATATCCTGTAAAGGACGTTAAACAACGCATTTTTCGCCAGCGTATTCTTCATTGGGTAATGCTCCCGGTCTTCATACAGATTTTCCAATCAGTTCCTCACACAGCTTTTCCAGTTTTTCCACCTGCCGGGGATAGGAATATTCCTCCACATCCAGCTCGGACCGTATCCGTTCATTGTTGGGATGCTCCAGCAGGTATGCGATCTTGCTCCGGATCTCCTCCACATTCATGGGATCATGGATAATGTCCGTCTCCTCCAGGGCCAGCAGGTCCGTAACCCCCGCCACCTCGGAAACCAATACGCTGCACCCGCACATCAGTGCTTCAATGGTCGCAATACTAAAGGTTTCAAACACGGAGTTCAACACAAACAGTTCTGCTTGCGCCAGTTTCTGATAAAATACGTCTCTGGGAACTCTTCCCATAAACTTCGCATATTGATATCGGTCATTATCAGCCGTGCCACCGATTCCGCCATAGATTTCTAGACATGCGCTTCCTTTCAGTGACTCAACTGCTTTCGCCACGAGATTGTTCCCTTTCAGTCTGCCATTACCACCTGCCGCAATCACACAGTTGCGCACCTTGGGAATATCGGTTCCTTGAGGCAGAAGATCCTTATCAATACCATTATATAGATATTTTGTCTTATGAGCATATTGAGGATACCGCTCCTGCACCCAGTGCATGAATTTCTTCGATACAGGCAGCAGGAGGCTCACATGTTTCAGTAAATATTGCTCTTGAGCCAAGCTCTGCCAATCGCCTTGAATTCTATTAATTTTACATTCGTACTCACCGCAACCATGCATGATATAGACAGACTTCTTACCAAAGAGTCTTGCAAAGCCTACTAAAAGCGCGCCCTTTCTTGATACTCCTGAAACCACTAAGCAATCGCAAAACAGCAGTTTCCAGATTCCCTCGATCAGTTCGCCGTACTTATGACAGCTATTCACTTTTGTAAACGTACTGCTTAAATTTTGCGCATACTGTTTTGTTACATTGCCCGGGCCATTATTGCCTGTCTTCCCGCTCCAAAACAAAAACTTCATTTTATCCTCTGCTCGCTACATCGCAATCTTTTGTTTCCAAAGTTCTTCGGAAACAATGCGTAAAAAGCTACTCGTCCCCATGCTGTTCTGCATTGCCAGCAAAACACAGCACGGCAACACCATTTTCCTTCGTATCATCCAGAACAGAATTTTCTTTAATGCATAACTTTGCAGGAGGGAGCCAAAATTACCCACTCTCTGCATTGATAAAATACAGATTTTCATGACTGCATCACAGACCTTTTCTGTTTTGTTAGCGCTTCTGTTTGCCTACCACTACATCTTTCAAGCGCAAACGGTATCGCCAAAGCAAAGTAGATCATATAGGCAGCTTCTCCCCGTAGTGATGCATTATAAATCGCAATCAGAGGACAGCATATCGCCACAATTTTCGACATTCGGCAGTAGCTTTTTGCTACGCCTTCACTGCGTTTTTCAATCTTTCCTGTTGCTAAGTATACCAGCACAAAGAAGCCGAAATAGAAAATCAAGCCAATCCATCCGCACTCCAAATACATGATTGCATAGGTCATCCATGTATAGTGCATATAACCATACTGCTCATAAAAGGGCGTATTAACCACAGCGAATGTGGACGTATCACAGTTGCCCAGGCCAAGGCCAAACAGCCGCTGACCCCAATTTTGCAGCCACAGCTCGTTGATCCTTGAAATTGCGGTCAGCCGGTTCAAATCACCGGAAGAGGTGTAGCCTTTGTTGGAAGTTGCCTCCTGCCGAAACCAATCAAAGGATAACAAATTTGCAGAAGTCGGAAAGAAAATAGCCATTAGAGACGCAAACAGAGACAGCGCCGCAATAGCACCCACAATAATCCAGAATTTCCGCCAACTGAAATTACTAAGTACTGTCACTAATGCAACAGCTACTATAAACTCAACATAGAAAAATTTTATTTCCGCCATTGATGCAATCAAAAAAGCAACCACACATTTTAGCGCACAATTCCAAAGCGATTCTTTTTTATCTAAATAGAAGATGAGGTTTTTTATAACAATAATTAAGATGAAGATATTGGTGTATCCATTAACACCTTGAGTGATTCCGAAAATACCGCCTAGATAATCGCCGTTTATTTTCAGCAAAACCCATTGAATGAAGGACACTATTAAATTTAGCCAAAATGCCGAATCAAGGAATTCATAAAAACGTTCAATATCCGTTATAGATAAAAATGCAGCAAAGGCAAAGAAGGCAACATAATAGCGGAAGTTATTTCTCACACCCCAGAGGTAATACCATACTGATTGGTACTGAACCACATACACCAACAGTGAGCATAGCCAAAACAAAGCTATCCAAATTACTAGTGGCCACACATAAAACATTTTGATTCGTTGACCATACCATATCATTACGGTTGCCAAAATAATCCATGCAGCATCAAGTATATACCTAGTGGCCCAAGGAAATCCCGCAAATTCAATAAGAGCACCAAGAATGAGCGGAAAAAAAGTCAAAATCCAAGTAAGCCAGCCAATTAGCGTGCGTTTTCTAACTTTAAAACTTAATCTAGTCTTCATTTGTTAACACTCATTTTCTATTTGCCCATTTGTTTTGAGCATAAAGTAATACATAGCAGAGAGTATAGTGTTTATTCCGTATTGCCCAAAAAAGTAATTTGACCTTAAGGCTAACTTTATCATCTTTCTTTCTCCACATTACTTCTTGCATTATCGCATCATCTATAATTTTCTTTAGATTACCTATCGCCAATCCAAGTGATTGTGCATTTACTTCCTGTTTCATTGCCGAAATCGCATTTCCTAGAAAAGGACTCATGCAGCGTTTTTTGGCATCCTCAGAATATCCAGATGATTCGCACAATTTCACGCATTTTAGATAAAAAGACTTTGATGCTTCGTACCGGTCTTCACGATATGAGGTTGAAAGCGATGTGTTGTTGTCGCGATAAAAATACAACGCTTCCTTTAATACTGCAACTTTATTAACATAGCGATACAATTCCAGCAGAGAGTACACATCCTCCGAAATCACATCCCGCTCTGATACAAATCGCCAGTGAGCACGATGAATTAAATCAGAAGAATACAACGCCATGCAGGCACTTGTTGTCAAATATGTATTTTCTCCTGTGTTTGGATTGGCTCCAATCAAGTTAGCCAAGAAGATCTCTTGAACTTCCCTCCCAGAATACACATCTTTTTTCGTAACCGGAATTCGCTGATTGATGGCGTTCCCATTGATGTCTGTTCTCGTCATTCCAAAGACAACAACATCAGCAGACTCTTTCTCTGCAAGAGCAACTGCATGCTCAATTGTATTCTCTGCAACATAGTCATCACTGTCAAAAAAACAAATATACTTTCCTGTTGCTATTTCGATGCCAGTATTTCTAGCCATGCCTAATCCAGTATTTTCTTTATGAATCACCTGGACACGACCATCTTTCTGACCCCAATCGTCGCAAATCTGTGGGCATCTGTCAGGCGAACCATCGTCGATTAACAAAATTTCTAAATTTGCATATGTTTGATTGACCACACTTTCAATGCATTGGTTTAGATACTTTTCGACATTATAAATCGGTATAATAACTGAAACTAATATTTCCATAATTTCATTCATATTAAGTATCCATATCTTAACATTTTAACACAATATAGATACATAGATTTTTTTCATTTCCTGTTTTGATATAGAAGTATCAAACTTCTGTGCTATATCGAAACATGAAGATTCCCATTCTACCTTTTCTATGACAGTTTTTGTCAATAGCTGAATCTTTTTTGCAAAATCCTCAACATCATTCGGACTGCACAAATATCCTGTTTGTCCATCAATAACATAATCCTTGATGCCTTGAACTGCTGATCCTACCAAAGGAACTCCTGCCGCTAAGGACTGTATCCCTGATAGTCCTAATCCCTCTCTAAGGGATGGCATTGCACCAATATCAGAGCACTTCATTATTTCTGGGATATCATTTCGAAATCCGAGTAACAATAGCCGAACTTGCTTTCGTCTCGCTAACTCTCTTAATTCACTCCCAGTTCCTCCATTTATTCCATTTCCACACACAACATATACGTACTTGTTTTTTGAATTAATCAATGACAAAGCATCAATTATAATTCGATGATTCTTTCGCGTTGAAAGTTCTCCCACACTTAAAACCATTATTTCATCATCATTTACTCCAATACTTTTTCTGTATTGGCTTCTATCTATTACGACATCGTTATATTTTTTTACATCCACCCCTACACCCGGAAGATAAAATACGTTTTTACAATGCATTTTCCTTACTTCACCATAATCTTCATGGTTAATTGTAATAATTGCATCTGTTACATAAGAGCACGTATCTTCAACTAAGCGGTATATCGCCTTCATTTTCCAGGATGACTTCTGCGTGTATGACAGACCATGTGTTGTGTATATAATCTTCCTGTTCTTTTCTCTACAAAACAACGCTGCCATTCTTGTTAACATTCCAGCAATCGGCGTATGACAGTGTATTATATCAAACTTTTCCGTCTTTATTATTTTTACCAACTGACAAAAAGCCTTCATATTTAGGGCGGAAATAGGTTTTTTACTGTCAAAATCAACTTGTAAGATATGGATCTTTTGATTCTCTAATTCCCTTTTTGTATCATCCCAAGGCAGTACATTTGTATTTGATGCAAAAAACAGTTCATATCCCATACTGCTCAAGATATCGAAGTCATTCATCAAAAAGCTTGCAAAACCCGCTAAATTAGCAACAATTAACGCTTTTTTCATTAACCCTCACCATAGATAACTATTCATCCGGCTTCACTGGTCCTTTTCCTATTACAAAACGACTACACACCTCACAAGTAGAACACTGATCCAGTTCTTCCTTGCTGACTTTACCGTCCCGATAGTCCCGGACGATCTTGTTTTCGTACATGGAATAAGGCTTCTTCGTGAACAGCGCCTTGAATTTATGCCATGCCACCCAAAAACCGGGCACCCAGATATATTTGTGCATAGCCGGGCTCACAGAGCCGATCATCCAGCAGTTCCGGTCGCAGCAGCGGACCTTTTTCCGCACCGCTTCCGCCGCCGGGCTGTTCCACAGCTCTTCCCAGCTCTGTTTTTTCAGATTGCCCATAACCTCCTTCTCCCTGGTGCCGTTGCAAGGCATCACGTCGCCATATGGATCGATGAAGAAAGTATCGAAGCTCATATCGCAGGGCAGAAGCCGCTTCTGGCTGTAAATGTAGTTGATCAGGCCGTGGTTGAAGTAGGCCCGGAACCATTTTTTCGGACTCCGGGATTTCAGCAGTTCGTTGACCAGTGCCTCAAAGTGGGCCGCCACCATAGGCCGGTCGTGGATAATGTTCCCGGACTCCACGAAATAGAAGCTGTTATGTAAAGACGCAGTAGCAAACTCCATTCCCATCTCATTGGAAATCTGATACAGCGGCACCAGGTCGGCCGCATTCCGGTCCTGGACCGTCATGCCGAAACCCACGTCCTTCATACCCATTTCCCGAAGCTTCTTCAGTGTGGTATAGCCCCGGTTGAACCCGTCTTCCAAGCCCCGGATTTCATTGTTTGTCTGCTCCAGACCTTCAATGGAAATCCGGATGCCGACATCCGGAAATTCTCTGCACAAATCCAGAATCCGGTCTGTGAAGAAGCCGTTGGTGGAGATCACGATCCGGTCACTTTTCTTATACAGCTCCCGTACGATCTCCTTCAGATCCTCCCGGATGAAGGGCTCACCGCCGGTGATGTTGGTAAAATACATCGGAGGCAGCTTCCGGATGGTCTCGATGGAGATCTCTTCCTCCGTTCTGGAAGGAGCCTTATATCGGTTGCACATATTGCACCGGGCATTGCAGCGATAGGTCACAATCACGGTGCCGTTTAGTTTTTTTGTCATATCGGTTCCTTTGTTATTTGTCCCATAAATCTTCCGGAAATGTATCTAGAAGATTCTTTTGCATATCTGTAAAATCCGGGATATTTGCAGGCATCAAGGTTCTTGCCTGCTCCACCGTTTCCGCAATTGGGAAATGGTATCGACCGGTTCCATAGTAATAGTCATAATACTTCAGCAAATCTACATTTGGCTTTAGAAGAACTGCTGGAACGCCATAGCTTTCCGCAAAAATAATACCATGTAAGCTTGACGACACCACTTTCTCGGATGCTTTAATCTGTTCCACAAAACTACGGAAATCCTCTGTTAATATACTGATTCGGTTGCAATCCTCGGGGATATTCGTATTTTCATCCATGTGAGTTATCACGCTGATTTTGTATTTCTTCTCCACCTCAGGATTATACAGCAGCGGCATCAAAACCGCCGGATCGCCATACACTTCAGGCACACAATATCCGTATTCCATCAAAATCAGTCTCGTAATAGGACCTCTGACAGCACGGACATCCAGTGCTCGGCTTTTAAGTCTGTACAAAATTTTAGAATTTAGAATTCCGCTACCCCATACTGTGCAATCCTGGCAGCCTGCAGTTATAACCGATCCAACCGCATACAAATGTTTCGTTGATGCAATTTTCTTTTCCGTATCGATGCCTCTCTGTTTTGCCACATAATCAATAATAATTGGAGAAATAATATCTCCCAAATTATTCGCAGCACTCCAATAATTTATATTTACTTTATTGGGTCTTGCCTTCTTCCCAGTAAATAAAATCATTCGATTTTTTAATTTTGATGCAACCAGCAATTTGAAGAGAACAACCTGAACACGTTCTCCACCATATTTACGTATGAATTTTTTTATTCGCTCCAAACTTTCCACCATTTTAATTCGACATCCTAATAACTATAGTTTCTCTATCAGTTTCCCCACATAGGTATCCACAACATCAAAGTCATGGCTGCCACAGCGGTCGGTATCTGCCTCCCGCTGCTTCCGATTCTTCCACAAATCAGCAATTTCTTTCATCAGTTCCGTACAGTTTCCACTCTCGAACAGTTCCCCCGTTTCGCCCTCCCGGATCAGTTCCGGGATGCCGCCGATGTTGGCGCCCAAGACGGGAGTGCCATACATCTGACTCTCCATAACAGAAAAGGGGCAGTTTTCATACCATTCAGAAGGGTACACCGTAAATTTCGCCTGGCGGATCAGCATCTCCAGAGCCTCTCCGGTCTGGAAGCCTACGTTCCGGATGTTGGGAACACCCACCAGCAGGGGCTCCAGGGGACCGGAACCGGCAAACACAAAGGGAATTTCCGGCAGTTCCTTGGCCGCCTGCACCAGTGTGGCAATACCCTTTTCCTTAGAATAGCGGCCGAAATATAGGACGTAGTCCTTTTTCTCCACTTCCTTCTGTTCCACCGGGTCCACGAAATTGTGCATGACCACGGTCTTTTCCGCCAGCACCGGATCAGAATCCAGCTTGGATTTCATAAAGTGAGAGGGGCAGATAATGGTATCGATCTGCTGATAGACCCCCATCCATTTCCAGAAAACCGCCTCCAGCGTGCCAACCACGCTCTTGACAAAGGAGCCATGGATGCACTTTCCCCTGGCACAGTTTCCGAAATGGCCCCCCAGGCACTTTTCACAGTTTTCCTGTCCATTGCGGCAGGAATGGTTGGGACACACCAGCTGATAGTCATGGGCTGTGTAGAGGACCTTGCACCGATGCCCCGACTGCCGCTCCCACTTGCGGATCTCCAGAATAATGCTGGGGGTCAGCTGGTAGTTGAAATTATTCAAATGACATACGTCCGGCCGGAAGTCCTCCAGTACCAGCCGGATCTTTTTTCTGGCTTCCGCAGAATAGATGGTCTTGATGGGGTAAAGGAGCTTGCTCAGCTTCGAGCCGCCGTGAAAATCCATATTGGAAGTATAGCTTTCCACCCGGTTGCCCACAATGCGGCCCTCATGCTCCATGCCGAAGTACTGGACCTCATGGCCCATGGCCTGCAATTGGGCGCCCAGCTTGAAAATATAGGTTTCCGACCCTCCCTTGGGGTACAGAAACTTATTGACCATCAGAATTTTCATCGGTACAGCTCCAGTGTTTTTTCTGTAATCTCGTCCCAGTTGTATCTTTCGCAGACATGGGACTGGGCGGTTTCTTTGTATTTTGTCACCTGCTCCGGGTTATTGCATAGGGTCTGCAGGCAGGTGCTTAACGCGGCAACGTCCCCTCTGGGGAACACCACCGCTTTCTCCGCCGCCACTTCGGTGCATTCGGGAATATCCGACACCACACAGCAGTTGCCGTAGCTCATGGCTTCCAGCAAGGTCAGAGGCATACCCTCCACGTCGGAAGGCTGGACGAACACATAGGCATTGCTGTAAAGCTCCTGCAAGGGCCGTTCCTGGACGAAGCCCGTGAACAGGATACGGTCATCTCCCTCCGCGGCGGCTTGAAGGCCTCTGGCATACTCTTCGGAATCCGACACGCCGCCGGCGATGACCAGCTTCTTGTCCGTTTCCACGCCCTTGAAGGCTTCGATCAGATAATGGACGCCCTTTTCCGGTACCAGGCGGCCCAGAAACAGCACATACCCGTCCTTTTCAAGGCCGAACTGCTCCGTGATTTCCTTTGCCGGTACCATTTCCGGCTTGGTAATGCCATTGGGGAGAAAGACCGTTTTCCGACCGTAGGTTTCTTCAAAATAGCGCTGTACATTCCGGCTTAAGACAATGATCTCATCAGCAAAGCGGACGGCCATTTTTTCTCCCGCCCGGATGTACTTGGCGCCAAAACCCTGCTTCCACTTCTCCCTCTGCCAGTCCAGGCCGTGGACCGTCACCACCACCCGTTTCCCCAGCAGTTTGGGAATCCGGCACATAAACGCCGGGCCCTCCGCGTGGATATGCACCACGTCCGCCTTGCTGAATCCGGCGTACAATGCACCAAAAAAGCTGGAACTTACCGCCGCCAGACCTTTTTTGTCCAGGGTAGGCAGGACTTTCAGCCGGACGCCCTTGTGGGAGGCCCTTGCTTCGTCATCAAATTCCGCGCCGCTGACATGGTGACCACCACGGTTATAGCAGGTAACCTCATGACCCAGGGCCGCCATGCGGCTTGACAGTTCCTCCACCACGATTTCCACGCCCCCCTCCCGGGAGGGAATGCGCTTGTGGCCAAACATTACAATTTTCACGGTTATTCTCCGTTCATGCCGAACACGGCACCGAAGGTGGCGAAGATGATCTTCCAGTCGTTCCGGAAGCTCCGCTCCTTGATGTACTTCACGTCCAGCTCCACCCATTCCTCGAAGCTCATGTCGTTCCGGTTGGGCTGGATCTGCCAGTAGCAGGTCAGACCCGGGGTGATCAGCAGACGCTGGCGCTCGTAGTCGCCGTACTGCTCCACCTCTCTGGGCAGACCGGGCCGGGGTCCCACGATGCTCATCTCACCCTTCAGCACGTTCCAAAGCTGGGGCAGTTCGTCGATGCTGGACTTGCGGAGGAACCGGCCGAACCGGGTGATCCGGGGATCATCCTTGATTTTAAACACCGGGCCTTCCATTTCGTTTTGGGGGAGCAGGTCCTCCAGCGCCGCTTCCGCATTGGGAATCATGGAGCGGAACTTATAGAAAGTAAATTCTTTCCCGTCCCGGCCGATCCGGGTCTGGGCAAAGATGGGGCCGGCACCGGGGCTGTCGATGACGATCACCAGAGCCACCACCAGCATAAGGGGCCACAGCACCGCAAAGGCCAGCAGCGACAGGAGGATGTCCTGAGTCCGGCGCAAAAAGCGATACCGTCGGCTGAAGCAGCGCACCGCTTCCTGGTCCAGGAGCTGGCCTTCTGCCTTCTTTATCTTTGTTGCATTCATTCTCTTGCTCCTTGGAGAACGGGTGCCATCTTTGTCATAACCGCAATTTCTACGATCAATGTATAAAAATATGACCCTCTCTCCGGATTTCTACATTATTTTACACTTTAATATATCACATTTTTTTCCTTTTTGCAACCAAAACCCCTTGGGAATCCTTTCCTTTTCCCCGGTCCCCTTTCAAAATCGGTTGCATATTGCCTCTGCGCCTGTTATAATAAACAGCAGAAAAAGGCAAAAATACAGAAATAAGGGAGAATTGCCATGAAATACGATTTCACTTCCATTATGGACCGCCACGGCCTGGATGCCATCGCCGTCGATGCTGTGGGCGCCCCCGGTTTTTCCATCACCGCCCCCAAGGAGGGCTTTGACGTGATCCCCATGTGGGTGGCCGACATGAATTTTGCCACCGTCCCCACCATTCCCGAAGCCATGATCCGCCGTGCCCAGCACCCTGCCTACGGCTATTTCGCACCCCGGCCCGAGTACTATGAGGCCATTATCCGCTGGCATAAGGAGCGCAACGGCGTGGAGGGTCTGGAGTCCAAGCACATTGGCTATGCCAACGGCGTTCTGGGCGGCGTGGTCAGCGCACTGAACGTCCTCTGCTCCAAGGGTGACAACGTCCTGCTTCACTCCCCCACTTACATCGGCTTCACCCACTCTTTGGAAAACAACGGCTACAATATCATCCATTCCCCCCTGGTCATTGACGAGGAGGGCATTTGGCGGATGGATTTTGCCGACATGGAAAAGAAGATCGTGGACAACAAGATCCATACTGCCATCTTCTGCTCCCCCCACAACCCCTGCGGCCGCGTCTGGGAAAAGTGGGAAGTGGAAAAGGCCATGGAAATCTACAAAAAGCATGACGTTTACGTCATCTCCGACGAGATCTGGTCCGATCTGATCCTCAACGGCTACACGCATATCCCCACCCAGTCCGTCAGCGAGGATGCCAAGATGCGCACCGTAGCCATGTACGCCCCCAGCAAGACCTTCAACCTGGCAGGTCTGGTGGGAAGCTACTCCATTGTTTACAACGGCTGGCTGAGAGACCGGATGGAAAAGGAAGCCTCCCTGTCTCACTTTAACGCCATGAACGTGCTGAGCATGTACGCCCTCATCGGCGGCTACCAGGACGAGGGCTATGAATGGGTGGACGAACTGCGTACCGTCATCACCGGCAACGTGGACTTTGCCTGCAATTACATCGCCGAGCATTTTGAGGGCGTTTCCGTCTGCCGTCCCCAGGGTACTTACATGCTGTTCCTGGACTGCACCGGCTGGTGCGAGAAGCACGGCAAGACCATCGACGAGGTTCAGAAGGCCTGCTACGATGTGGGCGTTGCGGTTCAGGATGGCCGCCAGTTCCACGGAAAGTGCCATGTGCGTATGAATCTGGCACTGCCCCTGAGCCGGGTCCGGGAGGCCTTTGACCGGCTGGACAAGTATGTTTTCAATGCGTAAGTCCATCACCGCCGGGGCATTGGCGCTTCTTCTGCTGCTGAGTGTGCTTCCGGTTCCCACAGCGGCGACGGAGCCTGCCTTCGGCACTCTCTGGGCGCATTTTTCCCGGCTGGAAGCCCAATGGCTCAGCCAGTGCCACGTTTACGAGGAAGTGCCGCTGTATTTCCAGACGGATTACCCCGACACCCCTTACGGTCACGGCACTGTGTCCACCAGCGGCTGCGGCATTACCTGCCTTGCCATGGCGGCCAGCTACTTAAAGAGCCGTCAGTATACCCCCGACGGTCTGGCGGAGCAGTTCGGCAGTCTGCAGATGACCAATGTGGAGCGGATCAACCACGCCATCAAGGTGCTGGATCTGCCTCTGGACTACATGCCCACCAAATGGAGCCAGATGATGGCGGCCCTGCGGAACGGGCAGATCGTGATCCTGCTGATCAACGAAAAGAGCCGCCTTACAGACGGGCAGCATATGGTGGTGCTTACGGGGCTTTCCAACACCGGCCGGGTTCTGGTGCATGACCCCTACGAACCCAGCTACAGCAATGGAAAGCTTGCCAACGGCTATGCCCGCGGTTTCCAGGAATCGGATCTGTCCAAGGGATTTGACGGCGGATGGATCTTCGAGAAGAAGGATCCTGCCGACTGTCCCGATTACGCCACTCCTTACCGGAATTTCCGGTCCATGGATTGGGTTTCTGAATGACAAAGCTGGCTTCCCCATGGGGAAGCCAGCTTTTTGATGTTTCGGATAGAACGATAAATTGTAGTTTAGCTGAGCAGCAAAAAAGAAGTGTGTCATTGCGAGCCAGTGCGCACACTGGCGTGGCAATCCCCTAAGGATTCCGGAATGTCGGGGGGATTGCCACGTCGCCGCCTTGCGGGGGACGGCGGCTCCTCGCAATGACATTCTTTTTCTTACTGCGCTAAACAATAATTAACCACCGCAAAAGCGTTACCGGGCCGAGCGGACGGGTGGCAATGATCGCCGTAGTCGGTGCGCATTGGCCGTGGGGCCATCCCCACAAACAATAATTTACCGCTGCAAAAACGTTACCGGGCAGAGTTAACGGGTAACGATTATCACCGGACTACGTGCGAATTGGCCGCCGGGCCACCCCGGCACCTTATTTCCATTTTTCGATCAAGCTGCGGATCTGGCCTGCCAGCTTGGCATTTTCCTTGTTGGTACAGCCACGGCGGGTCTTGACCAGGGCCAGCAATGCTTCTGCTGCCGCCACCAGTTCGTCGTAAACTGCCTTGGCCCGCTGACCGCCCTTGAAGGCCGCCGCCCGGTCGATCTTCCTGCCCTCGGTGTAGGCCGTCAGCTTCCCGGTAAGCAGGTCGTACTCCGTGCCGCTGTAGGGGGCCGTGGCCTGGTAACCCAGGGAATCCAGCTCGGCCCGGAAGGCCTCCACGCTGTCATCGTCGCCGTGGTTCACAAAGACCAGCTTCGGCTTCTCCCGGAAGCCTGCCAGCCAGTTCAGCAGGCCCTCCTTGTCAGCGTGGCCGGAGGTGCCGTGGAGTGTAGCGATCTCGGCATTGACAGCGATTTCTTCGCCGAAAAGTTTTACGACCTTGGCACCGTTCTGCAGCTTCCGGCCCAGAGAACCCTCCGCCTGGTAGCCTACGAACAGCACGGCGCTTTCGCTGCGCCACAGGTTGTGCTTCAGATGGTGCCGGATCCGGCCCGCTTCGCACATACCGCTGGCGGACAGGATCACCTTGGGCCGCCGGTCGGCGTTGATCAGCTTGGATTCGTCAGCGGTAACGGAGAGCGTCACGCCCTCGGACCAGATGGGGTTCACACCCTGCTCCAGCACCGCCAGGGTATCCGGGTCGAAGCAGCTGCGGTCACACTGGAGGAAAATGCCCGTGGCCTCCACCGCCAGCGGGGAGTCCACATACACCGGGAAGCCATCGTGGCCTTTCACCAATCCCCTTTGCTTGATTTCCCGGATGGCATAGAGCATCTCCTGGGTACGGCCCACGGCGAAGGAGGGGATCACCACATTGCCTCCCTTGTCGAAAGTCCGCTGAATGCAATCGGCCATTTCCTGCACCGCATCCCCCCGGCGGCGCTCATGGAGCCGGTTGCCGTAGGTGGATTCGATGACCAGGTAGTCCGCCTCCTCCACCTTCTGGGGGTCATTGATCAGCGGCTGGTTGGTATTGCCCACATCGCCGCTGAAGACGATTTTCCGGGTCTCCTCTCCCTCTGTCAGCCACAGCTCAATGGCCGCAGAGCCCAGCAGATGGCCGATATCCGTCAGCCGAAGCACCACGCCTTCACCTACCTGGATGCATTCCCGGTAGCGGCAGGGCCGCAGAAGCCGCAGCGTCCCCTGGGCATCGGCGATGGTATAGGTCGGTTCCACGGGAGGGCCGCCTGCCCGCTCTGCCTTCCGGGACTGCCACTGGGCCTCCGATTCCTGGATGTGGGCAGAATCCATGAGCATGATGCGGCACAGGTCGCAGGTGGCTTCCGTGGCGTAAATGAGGCCCTTGAAGCCGTCCTTGTACAGCTTCGGCAGCATACCGGAGTGGTCAATGTGGGCGTGGGTCAGAAACACCGCTTCGATGGCATTGGCCGCAACGGGCAGGGGCATATTCTGGAAAACATCCACACCCTGCTCCATGCCGCAGTCCACCAGATAGTACCGTCCGCCCACTTCCAGCAAGGTACAGCTTCCCGTAACCTCGTGGGTAGCACCGATAAATTGAATCTTCATAACGATTCCTCCTTTTTTTAACTATACCACGATTGGAGCCAAACGACAAGGGAGGGGGCTGAGCAACAATTTATCGCCGCAAAAACGTTACCCTGCGCCCGCAGGCGCGTTTCGGAGCGCAACCGCCCGAAGGGCGGCTCTTAGCGCGGAGATGGACCGAGCGGACGGGTAACGATTACCGCCAGACTACGTGCGCATTGTCAGCGGTGGTGCTCCGCGCAGCGAATCATAAATACCAATGATTGCCGGTGGCAATCATACCATAATTTATCGACTCGCCGCCGGCCAGAACGTTTACAATTCCTCTATTTACTTTTACCCCGTTTGATGGTATAATGCTTGGGATAATAGGAAAGGAGGCGTTTCTGTGCGCAAATTCTTAGAAGAATTGAAGGATTTCCCCAAAAAGGGCGATATGGTCCTGCTGGTGCTGTGTCTGATCGTTGCAGGTTTCGGCTGTATCTGCGTTGCCAGCGCCACCTCTGCCGAAAAGTTCGGCAGTAACTTCCGTTACATCGCCATCCAGCTGGTTTCCATCGGCCTGGGCGTGTTCACCTACGCGCTGGTTTCCTCCATCGACGTGGAAATCATTTCCGAGCACCGGTACCTGCTGGTGACCTTCAATACCATTTTGCTTCTGATGCTCCTGCCCTTCGGCACCGACAACAACACCGGTAACCGAAGCTGGCTGGATATCCCCCTGATGCCCGTTATGATCCAGCCTGCGGAGATCTGTAAGATCACCTACATTCTGATCATGGCCTCCGTCATGGCGTCCCACCAGAACAACATTTCCACCATTCCCTCGGTCATGCACATGGTCATGCATCTGGGTATGCTGGTCGGTTTGAACATGATTCTGAGTAAGGACGCAGGCGTTTCTCTGATTTTCGTGTTTATTTTCATCGGCATGGCCTTCGCCGGCGGTGTCAGCCTGTGGTGGTTTGCCCTGGCAATTGGCGGCATTGCGGTATTGATACCCTTCGTCTGGCCATTTTTGGGTACCTACCAGCAGGAGCGAATATTGATTCTGATCGACCCCACCTTCGACGCCATGGGTACCGGCGCCCGTTACCACTCCAAGATCAACCTCCAGTCCTTGACCGGCGGCGGTCTGGCGGGCCAGGGCCTTTTCAACGGCAACCGAACCCAGGGCGGCAACCTGTTCGCCCAGCACACGGACTACATCTTCTCCTCCATGGGTGAAGAGCTGGGCTTCCTGGGATGCGTTCTGATCATGCTTCTGGAGCTGGCCATCATTGCCCGGTGCATCATCGTGGGCATGCGGTGCCAGGACTATATGCGCCGTCTGATCTGCTTCGGCGCGGCCTCCGCACTGATGTTCCAGGTTATGATCAACGTGGGCATGTGCATCGGCGTTATGCCCGTTATCGGTCTGACCCTGCCCATGATCAGCTACGGCGGTTCCTCCATGGTTACCATTTTCGCCATGCTTGGTCTGGTGTCCGGCGCCCCCGCCCGACCGCAGAACCTATCCCACGAACGATACGTCCAGCCCTTCCGGGTTTACAAGTAATTCACAGCGGTCACCGACAGGTGGCCGCTTTTCAATGGTCAGAACAGTAAATTATTATTTGCCGGGGTGGCCCGGCAAACTACAATTTATCTCACTAGGCTCTGCTTTACTTTTCACATAATTTGTACTATACTTTTAGAAACAACTTGGAAGGAGGTTTTTATCGTGAAACCTTTTCTTGCGGATATGCATATGCACTCCATTATGAGCGGCCATGGCTTCGGCACCATCCGGGAAATGGCGGCGGAAGCGGCACAGCGGGGACTGAAGATCATCGGCGTGACGGAGCATGCACCCGGCATCCCCGGTACCGTGGACCCCATCTATTTCCGGAATTTTTGTGATGCACCCCGGATGCTCTATGGGGTGGAAGTTTACCACGGCAGCGAAGTGAACGTGCTGAAAGACGGCAGGCTGTCCCTGGACGACCGGCACATGAACGACCTGGATTACGGCATTGTGGGCATCCATGGCCTGTGTTACGAAAATGAGGGAAAGGTAAAAAACACCGACAACCTGCTCAAGTGTATGGCCCATCCCAAAATCCGGTTCGTTTCCCACCCGGACGACGACAAGTTCCCCCTGGATTATCCCGCTCTGGTGGCCGGTGCCAAGGAACTGAATGTGGCACTGGAATTGAACAACAGTTCCCTGCGAAAGCCCACCCTGCGGCCCAACTGCGCGGAAAATTACAAAACCATGATCCCTTTGTGCATGGAGCTGGGGGTTCCCATCATCGTGAACACCGATGCCCACGATCCCGGCGCTGTGGGCGACTTTACCCTGGCCCGGGAACTGCTGTCCCGGATGGACATCGACGAGGATCTTATCTTAAGTAATGATGTCGCCAAGCTGAAAGCCTTTCTTGGCTTAGATTAAGATTTTCTTATATTCCAGGCCGCCCCACCGGGGCGGCTTGTTTTCTTGGCGGGAATGTGGTAAGATTAGCGGGGAAGCCCCCGCGGGCAATGCGTTACGGACCGGGTCTGTCAAACACCATCCTTTGGGCCCCTCGACCGATCGCTGGCACCCGCTCGGCGTATGGAATTCGGAGGATTAGGATGTCCTGGTTTTGTTCTGCGCAGAGAAAGGCATGTCATCCTGAGCGGAGCGATAGCGGAGTCGAAGGATCCTGGCACCGATTGCATTTCACATATAGACTGAATGCGAAGATCCTACGGCTTCTCCGCATAGTCTTGTAAATTACCATCCCAAGGAGGGATCTTATGAAACTCATTCCCTGGGTCATCTGTGCCGTTCTTTCGGTGCTGGCCTTTTTCTTAAAATTCTGCGTGCCGGGGTACAGCTTTTCCGCCCTGGTGTGCCTGTGCCTCATCGCTATCATTCTATTCTACACGGTGATGCCCATGGTGGGGCTGAAATTCCCCGCCTTTGCCAAAATCACCACCAGAATTTTTACCGTAATTTTGATCATCGGACTGTTGGTGGTGGGCATTACGGAAGCCGTCATCATCCACGCCTCCTTCGGCAATCCCAAGGAGCAGGTGCAGTACATGGTGGTGCTGGGTGCCAAGGTCAACCCCGACGGCCCCTCGGTCTCCCTGTGGGACCGGATCCGCGGGGCTTACGAATACATGGAGGAACACCCCGATGTCATCGCCATTGTTTCCGGCGGCCAGGGCACCGACGAACCCATCACGGAGGCGGAGTGCATGTACCGGGAGCTGGTCCTGCTGGGCATCGACCCCAAGCGGGTCTGGATTGAGGATGAGGCCACCTCCACCTGGGAGAACCTCAACTTTTCCCTCAATCTTATCGAAGAAAAAACAGGACAGCGGCCTGCCAAGCTGGGTGTCCTGTCCAGCGAATACCACCTGTTCCGGGCCAGCCTCTTTGCCAAGGCCTGCAACGTAGATTTCGTGGGCATTCCCGCCCGCACATCCCGCCCCTCCCAGATGATCAACCACTTCATGCGGGAAGTGGCCGGTGTCTGGCACTACATTCTCTTAGGAGGTCAATATGATTAACAAGACTTACGCGGATTACGCCTGGGGCCAGACTGAGGCCCTCCTTGCTATCGACTCCCCTTCCGGTTACACCGATAAGGCCGCAGCTTGGGTTCGGGATGCCTTCGCTTCCCTGGGCTTTGATGCCAAAATCACCACCAAGGGCGGTGTTCTCATCGACCTGGGCGGCGAAAATGCCGAGGACGGCCTCCTGCTGGAAGCCCATGCCGACACTCTGGGCGCTATGGTAGCCGAAATCAAGGGCAACGGCCGTCTGCGGCTGACCGCTCTGGGCGGCATGCGGCCGGAAAACGCCGAAACGGAAAATGTCCGGGTCTATACCCGGGGCGGTGCCGTCATCGAGGGCACCTGCCAGCTGTGCAACGCCTCCATCCATGTCAACGGCGGCTACGGCGATGCCAAGCGCAGCTGGGACACGGTGGAAATCGTCCTGGACGAGGATGTGAATTCCTCCGCCGATTCCCGGAAGCTGGGAATCGAGGTGGGCGATATCGTCTGCTTTGACCCCCGGACCCGCCGCACCGCCAGCGGTTATCTGAAGAGCCGCTTCCTGGATGATAAGCTTAGCGTTGGTATCCTGTTGGGCTTTGCCAAGTATCTGGCCGATAACCACATCGTCCCTCAGCGGAAAGTCTACGCCCATGTGACGGTTTACGAGGAAGTCGGTCACGGCGGCTCCGCCTCCGTCCCTGCAGGGATTACGGAAGCCATTTCCGTGGACATGGGCTGCGTAGGCGACGGCCTGCAATGCACCGAAAAGCAGGTGAGCATCTGCGCCAAGGATTCCGGCGGCCCTTACAGCTACGCGGTTGTGGGCAAGCTCATCGATGCTGCTAAGAAGATGGAAGCAGACTACGCTGTGGACGTGTACCCCTTCTACGGCAGCGATGTGGAAGCGACCCTGCGCAGCGGTGTGGACATCCGTCACGGACTGATCGGCGCGGGTGTGTACGCCAGCCACGGCTACGAGCGGAGCCACATGGAGGGCGTTTACAATACGCTGAAGGTCCTCTGCGGTTATCTGGAGGTGTAAGCCATGGCCTGGGATCGGGAAAAGGAGCGGAAAGCCGGTAAGGCCATGAGTCTTGGCAACTGCATTTACGGTCTGATCTTCTCCATCGCCTGGTGTGTCATCGCCGTGTCCATAGGCGCCGGGTTTATGCTGATTTTCGGTATTCCCTTTGTGGGCATGATGATTTACCGGCTGTATGTCATCAGCCAGTACGCCAAGGAGGACAAGCCCAAGGAGGTTGACCCCTGGGAGCGGCCTGCTGTGGAAAGCAGCACAACCCAGCAACCCGGCGGCAACGGCTTCTGCCCCTACTGCGGCGCAGCGGTGGAAGCGGATTTTGCCTACTGCCCCAAGTGCGGCAGACGGCAGGGATAAGTTGGTTCTTTGCAATCCAATAACATATAATCAATTGTAGGGGAGGGTCGAAGGCCCTCCCCTACAAAAAAGATTGTTGATTATCATACACGAAGCTATTATTTACCTCCCCAACAAAAAACACCCCGGACCAAACGTTTGGTCCGGGGTATTTTCATGTATGTAAGTTATGCCTTCAGTGCCATCCGCTCTGCCTTGGTTTTGCAGAACTTTTCCAGCACAGGGATCAGAATGATGCACACAAAGATTCCGGTGAAGCCGCCGTTGTACAGGCAGAAGCCGCCATGGATATTGGGCACCAGGGTGACCAGGGTGTAATGGATCATGGAGGCCAGGAAGGCATACTGCCAGCCGTACTTATCGCAGATGGGGCTGAGGCCGTTGGCGTAGCACAGACCCACCAGGATGGCCTGGGCATTGACCGCCAGGGAGAAGCTGCCACCCAGCAGACCGGAAAGCCAACCGGTGACGGTGGAAGCCACCACATAGCCCAGCATGATGGGCCAGACGTTGCTGGGGCGGGAACCGGAGTTGCAGGTGCAGAGCATGCAGAACACCAGGCCGAAGGTAACGCCGTTGAACTTGCCGCCCACCAGGTTGTAGTAGGCCAGAATGAACAGGCCGAAGAAGCCCACATTCATCAAAAATGTTGCATGGCCCAGAGTGCTGGACACATTGTTCACCTGACCCCGGTTTTTCAGCAGATTCCAATAATCCTTGAAAGAGCCGCCCAGCAGCAGCGCAAAGACGATGCAGGCCACAAACAGGACGATGCAGAAGATGTTGGTATTGGCCCAGGAGTTCACCGCCATATCACCGGCAGCACCGGGCAGCTCAATGCCCATGACCTTGTAGAGCATACCGTTGAGGAAGAAGGTGGTGACGCCCACAGGCAGAGCTGCAGAATAGAGGTTGAAGCCCTTATGGACATTGGGAGAATGGGGCAGGCCCGAGGAAATGGCAAAGCCCGCGATGATGCCCACCACCACAGCCAGCACCAGGCCCAGCACATTGAAGCCGATGACCTCAGAGTGGGGATAGCGTACCAGCATATCGGAAATGATGGGAGCAAGGCCCGTGGAGAACAGCATGGCATTGATGTTGGCCAGGGGCTTCTCCTTCTTGATGAGATTGGCAACCACCACGCCCAGCATGGGGAACCACATATTCAGCACATTGATGCCCCAGGAGCCGAAGCCCAGGGTCAGCAGGAATGCCAGGGTGGAAACGTTGTTGACCGTAGCCTTGGTCAAGGTGAACAGCAGCGTCATAGCCAGAGCCACCAGACCCATGTTCAGGAAGGTGGCTGCATAGCCGCCAACGGAGAAATAGTTGGTGGAGGCCTTGGCAGGGGAAGTCAGAATGGTCCAGAGACCGGAGAACATGGTGCCCCGGTCGCTCATGCACACCGCTGCGATCAGAAAGGCAGCGGAGAAGAAGCCGAAGAACAGCTTCAGAAAATTGCTTTCGGAGAGGTTTTTGATCTTTTTCATTGAGGTTCACCTCGTAATGATATGTATGTAAATTTTACACAGAAACCATCCGACAACCGTTGTCATTGCGAGGAGGACCATGAAAATGGTCCGACATGGCAATCTCCCGGTGAAACGCCGGTCCTGCTGTGCATTTCGCAGATGGTACCAGGAGATCGCCACGGCCTTACGGCCTCGCGATGACATGGTTTTGGGAAAGAAAAAAGGGCAATCCGACCCGGTAAGAATCGGATTGCCCAGACGGTCGGCTTTTTCTCTCCTGCATTCCCCCGTGGTTTCCCACGATTATCCGTCAGTCATGCAGGAGGTTATAAAGAGTGGAGTGTGGAGAGTGGAGTGTGAAGTTTTCCTAACTCCACTCTTCACTCTTAACTCTTCACACTTAAATCTTTTCGGCAGCTTCCACCACATGCTTCATCAGCACGGAGGTGGTAACGGCGCCGACACCACCGGGAACGGGGGTGATAGCCTCGACAATGGGCTCGACCTCGTCGAAGACACAGTCGCCGGACATGCCACCCTTGCCCTTGGAGGTGATCTTCTCGGGGTTCCAGTTCATGGAAACGTCGATGACGATCTGGCCCTCGCGAACGAAGTCAGCAGTCAGGGAGTTCAGAACACCGGCAGCGGTGACAATGATGTCAGCGCGCTTGCAGATCTCAGCGGTGTTGACGGTACGGGTGTGGCAGACGGTGACGGTGGCATTCTTAGCCATCAGCATCATGGCAGCAGGCTTGCCCACGACCAGGGAACGGCCGATAACGACAGCGTTCTTGCCCTTGCAATCGATGCCGTAGTGGTCCAGAATTTCCATGCAGGCTGCGGGGGTGCAGGGGGCATAGCCCAGATCCTGGCCCTCGAACACACCGGCGTTGGACATATGGGTCATGGAGTCAACGTCCTTCTTGGGATCCAGACGGTTGCAGATCTCGTCCTGGTCGCCCTTCAGATGCTTGGGCAGGGGACGGAACATCAGCACGCCGTGAACGGACTCGTCAGCATTGACCTGGTCGATGACGGCCAGCAGCTCTTCCTTGGAAGCGCTTTCGGGCAGGATGTAGTTCTTAACGGCAACGCCAACTTCCTCAGCGCGCTTGGTAGCGCCCTTTTCGTAGCTGAGGTCAGAGGGGTTCTCGCCCAGACGGATGATGCCCAGGGTGGGGACAACGCCCTTCTCCCGTAGGGCAGCGGTACGGGTCTGCAGAGAAGCGACCAGGGCTTCGTTAACTTCCTTGCCCAGTAATCTCTTAGCCATTTTATGTATCCTCCATATATTGAATGAATTAAACTACAAAATAATAGTGTGGAGAGTGGAGAGTGGAGAGTGAAGTTTTCCAAACTCCACACTTCACTCTTCACACTTCACTCTCAATCAAACGCCAAAGCCGGCCTTGACGGAATTGAAGATCTCGTCGGCCATAGCGCCGTACTTGTCCAGCATGCCCAGAGCCTTGGCGTTCATCTCTTCTGCGACTTCCCGGTTCTTCAGGGTCTTGGTGTTGATGAAAACGTTCAGGGATGCAGCCTGCAGAGCAGCCTTGCAGCAGACAGCGCCGCAGCCGGCATCGGAAACAGCCAGGCGGCTGCCCTTGGCGGCAAACACAGCGATGTACTCGATGGCCTGGCAGCTCAGCTCCATGATCTTCATGGGGGTGGAGCAGGCGATGATGGTGGCCTCTTCCATGATCTTATCACGGTTGGGGTCGTCCTTGGGGATACCGTAGGCCTTGGCCAGGGGCAGGAAGTTGATTTCGTCAGCTTCCACCTGGTTCAGCAGTTCGGTCTGCAGAGCATCGCACTTGGCCTTCAGCTCAATGATCTCGTCCTGGACGTCGGCATACTTCTTCTTGCCAACGGTCAGAGAGCCCACCATGTTGCCCAGAGCGGTGCCGATGGCGCCAACCAGAGCAGCTGCACCGCCGCCGCCGGGAGCGGGAGCGTCGGAAGCCAGAACGGTAACAAATTCACGGCAGGATGCCAGAGTCATATCCATGGGAATGTTTCTCCTTTATGTAAAAGTATTCCTGTCATCGCGAACCAGTCCGCAGACTGGTGTGGCGATCCCCTATGCTTTCCAGGAGTGTCCAGGAGATTGCCACGCCAGTGTGCGCACTGGCTCGCAATGACATGCTTATATTTTGGATTTGCAATAAATGCTCCAAAAGCAGAGGCGGATTTCCGCCTCTGCTCATGGAAAAATCAAATTAGAACAGGCCGGAGACCTTGCCGGTTTCCACGTCCACGTCGACGCGGCGGTAAGCGGGGTCAGCAGCGGTGCCGGGCATCATGGAGATGGTACCGGCCATGGGGCACAGGAACTTAGCGCCGCCGTACTCCAGAATGTCACGGACGAACAGACGCCAGCCGGTGGGAACACCCTTCTTGGTGGGATCGTCGGACAGGGACAGGTGGGTCTTGACCATCATGGTGCAGTAGTCTGCGTACTTGGGATCGGTCTCGAAGCGCTTTGCCTTCTCAACAGCCAGAGGAGCCCAGTCAACGCCGTCAGCGCCGTAAACTTCACGGGCGATCAGGTCAACACGCTGACGCAGGGGCATCTCCAGATCGTACAGGAACTTGACTTCGTTCTTGGACTCGCAAGCCTCGACAACGACCTGAGCCAGCTCAGCAGCGCCTTCGCCGCCGTAACGCCAGTGGTTGGACTCGGCGCAGCGGACACCGCGCTCAGCACACAGCTTCTTCAGCAGAGCGACTTCGGCGTCGGTATCGGTGTAGAAGCGGTTGATGCAGACAACGGGAGTGATGCCGGACTTCTTGATGGTGTTGACGTGGTGGAACAGGTTGCAGGTACCCTTCTCCAGCAGCTCCAGGTTCTCCTCAGTGTACTCCTTGGGCAGGGGGGCGCCGGGAGTGACCTTGGGACCGCCGCCGTGCATCTTCAGGGAGCGGACGGTAGCGACCAGAACGGAGACGTTGGGAGTCAGACCGGACAGACGGGTCTTGACGTTCCAGAACTTCTCAAAGCCGATGTCAGCGGCGAAGCCGGACTCGGTGACATGGTAATCAAACAGCTTCAGAGCCAGACGGTCGGAAATGACGGAGGACTGGCCGATGGCGATGTTTGCGAAGGGACCGGCGTGGATCAGAACGGGCTGATGCTCGACGGAGTAGCACATGGTGGGGTTGATGGTGTTACGCATCCA
>JAZSHO010000156.1:0-6996 GCA_045533345.1 Faecousia sp.
CATGTCATCGCGAACCATCCCGCAGGATGGTGTGGCGATCCCCTATGGTTTCCGGGAGTGTTTGGGGGATTGCCACGCCAGTGTGCGCTACTTATCGCAATGACATACTTCTTTTTTACTACTCATATAAACTACAATTTATCTCTGTTCCAGCCAGATCAGCAGCACCGCAATATCCGCGGGGCTGACGCCGGAAATACGGCCCGCCTGGCCGATGGACATGGGACGGATCTGCGCCAGTTTTTCCTGGGCCTCCAGCCGCAGGCCGGCGATGGTGTGGTAGTCAATGTCCGCAGGCAGCAGCCGGGACTCTTCCTTCTTGAATTCCGCCACTTGTCTTTCCTGCCGGGCCAGGTATCCGGCGTATTTCAGCTGGATCTCCACCTCTTCCGTGATGGCGGCGCTGAGCTCCGGGCGGCTCTCGTCAAAGGGGGCAATGTCCGCATATGTCACCTGGGGACGGCGCACCAGGTCAGCAAGCCTTGCGGAATTGGCAACGGGAGCAGTCCCCTTGGCTTCCAGCATGGCGTTCAGTTCCGCCGATGCGGGGACGCCGTTGGCCTCCAGACGGCGGATTTCCCGGGCGATGGCCTCGTACTTTTCCTCCACTGCCCGAAGCCGTTCGGGAGGTACCAGACCGATTTTCGCGCCGATGTGGGTCAGCCGCTGGTCGGCATTGTCCTGCCGGTGCAGCAGCCGGTACTCGGAGCGGCTGGTCATGATCCGGTAGGGTTCTTCCGTTCCCTTGGTCACCAGATCGTCAATAAGTGTGCCGATGTAGCTGGTATCCCGGGTGAGAATCAGCGGTTCCCGGCCCTGGATCTTCAGCGCCGCGTTGACACCGGCCACCAAACCCTGGGCAGCTGCCTCCTCATAGCCGGAAGTACCGTTGAACTGGCCTGCGCCATAGAGGCCGGAAATAATTTTCGTCTCCAACGTGGGCAGCAGCTGGGTGGGGTCGATGCACTCGTATTCGATGGCATAGGCCGGGCGCATCATCTCCGCGTTCTCCAAACCCGGGATGGTGCGCATCATCTGCAGCTGCACATCCTCGGGGAGGCTGGAAGAGAAGCCCTGGATGTACATTTCCTCCGTATCCAGGCCGCAGGGCTCGATAAACAGCTGGTGCCGGGGCTTATCCGCAAAACGGACGATTTTTGTTTCAATGCTGGGGCAGTACCGGGGACCAACGCCGGAGATGGTGCCGTCGTACATGGGGCTGCGGTGCAGGTTGTCTTTGATGATTTCGTGGGTAGCTTCGTTGGTGTAGGTCAGATAGCACACCGCTTCATTGTAGGGCCGATGCTCCGTTTTGAAGGAGAAGGGCTCCACAGTCTCGTCGCCGGGCTGCAGTTCCATCTGGGAAAAGTCAATGGAGCGGCGGTTGATCCGGGGAGGCGTGCCAGTTTTGAACCGACGCAGTTCCAGACCCAACTTGCGCAGATTGTCCGCCAGGCCGATGCTGGGATGCATTCCATCGGGACCGGAGGAAATGACGCTTTCGCCGGTGATGATGGTGCTGTCCAAATAGGTGCCGCTGGCGATGATGACTGCCTTGGCGCTGTACTCGGCTCCCAGCTGGGTCCGAACGCCGGTAACGGCCCCATTTTCCGTGAGAATCTCCACGATTTGGGCCTGCTTCAGTTCCAGATTCTCCTGCTTTTCCAGGGCGTGCTTCATGTATTGCTGATACTTCCGGCGATCCGCCTGGGCCCGCAGGGAATGGACAGCGGGGCCTTTGCCGCGGTTGAGCATTCGGTACTGGATGCAGCTGTGGTCCGCGGCAACACCCATCTCGCCCCCCAGGGCATCCAGCTCCCGGACCAGATGGCCCTTGCCGGTACCGCCGATGGCAGGGTTACAGGGCATATTGCCCACGGTATCCAAATTGATGGTAAAGAGGATGGTATGCAGACCCAGCCGGGCAGCGGCCAGAGCCGCTTCGATGCCCGCATGGCCCGCGCCGATGACGGCAACGTCACAGGTTCCTCCAAAGTAGGTCATAGTCGTTTCCTCCGAATGGCCTCTGTCATTGCGAGGCGCCGCTTTAAGACGCGGCGACGTGGCACTCCCCTATGCTTCCCAAGAGTGTCCGGGGGATCGCCACACCAGTGTGCGCACTGGTTCGCGATGACATGCGTTATCATAACATTATTCTTCCTCTGCAGTTTCCTTCTTCTCTTCCTTGGGCAGGACGAAGGGCTTGCAGACCACCTCGCAGCGGTTGATAGGAGTGCCCAGGCTGTGGAATTTTTCCTCATAGCCGGTCATGATGCCCACAATGCCGTTTGCATGGAGGTCCCGGGTCAGATTCTTCACTTCCAGGCCGCAGGCGGCAAACTCTTCCACGGAGAACTCGAACAGGGGCGCATTGTCGGTCTTGAAGTGGAACTCGCCACCCCGGCGAACCACCCGGCAGTACTTGTCCAGGAAGCCACGGTGGGTCAGACGGCGCTTGGCGTTCTTCTTCCGGGGCCAGGGGTCGGGGAAATTGATGAACAGGCGGTCAATTTCTTCACTCGCAAAAATATCTTCGATGTTGGCAACGTCCATATCGATGAAAAACACGTTCTTCAATCCCATGGACTGGGCTTTCTCCATGGCAACCACCATGGCCTCCCGGCAGAGCTCCACGGCGATGAGCAGCACATCGGGATTGGCTTCGGCGGTTTCGGCGGTGAATTTGCCCTTGCCGCAGCCCACTTCCACCCACAGAGCGGTGGCGTCTTCTTTCAGGCTTCTCCAGTTGCCCTTCATGGCGGCAGGCTCGGCGATGCGGTAGGCAGCGCAGCGCTCCATCCGGGGCTCCAGGTTCTTCATTCTTCTCATTCTCATAGAAATATCCTCCAAAAGGGCAAAAATGCCCCACATTTTATCAGTTTATCATTATAGCAGAAGAAAGGGCAGCAGTCAAAGGAATTTGACTGCTGCCCAAAAAGATTTCAGAAATTAGTAGTGCAGACCGAAGCCGGAACGGTAGTAGTTGCCGTCGGCATCGCAGTAGGCGAAGCTGCCGCCCTTGACCTTAGCCAGGATGGCGGGGTCGATGTACCGGTCCTTGTCATAGCCGGGAACATCGTTGGGAGAGGCGCAGATTTCCCGGACAACGCCGTCGATCTCCTTCTCGGTGATAGCGATGACCGCAGGGTCGGATACCATGGTCAGACTCATCTTGCCGGTGGGGTTGAACTCGCCGGACAGCACGTCCATCTGGGCGCCCAGAGCGTTGCCCATGGCCACGGGGGACACGGTGTACTGGAAGGTCATGCCGTCCACATAAGGCTCCAGGTTAGAAAGGATCCAGGGATTGCTGACCACAAAGGTGGCGATGACCTTGCCGCCGTGGGCATGGACCGCTTCTGCCAGGGCGGGAATCTTGCCGATGCCCCGCAGGGTATTGATCTCAATGAGGTTGCCGGTCTTTTTCTGGCTCTTGTTCACCTCACGTTCCTCATGCATGAAGCCTTCCACCAGCTCCAGCACAGGCATGGACCGCTGGACGAAGACGATGTTATTCTGCTGGGGCCATACGTGCAGGTAAGCATAGTCGCACGCCTCGGGGGTGCTGACGATTTCGTAGCCCTTGGCCTTCAGCAAGGCCTCCAGCTGTAGGCGCAGCTTCTCGTCGTTGTCTTCACCGGCAACGCCCGCGCCCATCATCTGGGCCAGGAATGCGCCTGCATTCTCGCCGGAGAATACGGCAACGTAGACCTTCTTGCCCTTGACCATAGGCAAAACGCCGCCCTGATTCTTGGCCAGGACCACTTCCTTCTGGCAGGCACGGTAGGCGGCCTTCTTGGCACCCTCGTAGTTCTCCCGGCGGACCCGGTCAGCCTCGTCGGGGTTCAAGTAGGGATTGTCTACGCGATTCTGCTGGAACATGGCCAGGAGTCTGCGGTAGTTGGCCCGGTCCAGGTCAGCCTTGGGGAGATATCCTTCTTCCACAGCCTTGACGATGTTCTCCGCGTCATAGTTGCCGCCAATGACATCGGTACCGGCGGAGATGGCCTTGGCATAGCGCTCGGGGACGGACAGATGCTCCACGCCGTAAATCTGGGTGGTAGTGATACCGGAGTCGGAGTTGACGTAGCCGGTAAAGCCCATGGTGTCCCGGGCCAGGTCCGTAATCAGTTCCTTGGAATAGGTGGAGCCAACCTGTTCAGTGGAGGTCAGCTTGCCCTTGTAGTACTGAGGCACGCTGCGGCCGTCGGTGCCAACCCGGGAGTAGTCGGGCATGATGGCGGAGGCCTTCATATCGAAGGCGGCCTGGAAAGGAGGCAGATGATACTTCTCCATGGAGCCTTCCGTGGGATACAGACGCCACTGGCCGATGGGGATGTGAGGCTCGAAGCCGTTTTCCGCGGGGCCGTCGCCGGGGAAGTGCTTCACCGTCAGCACGATGGAGCCTTCCTTCAAGCCCTCTTCGCCGTTCTGATAGCCACGGACCAGTTCCCGGGTGATGCCGGCGGTAACGTCGGGCCGCTCGCCGTAGGTGCCGGAGTTCCGGGGCCAGCGGGGGTCGGTGGACACGTCCACCTGGGGGCCGTACATGATGTGCAGGCCGCAGGCGGCCATCATCTTCCGGTCAGTTTCCGCCATTTCGTAGACGATGTCGTAATTGCCGTCGCCCATGACTGCGGCTCCAAAGCCCAGGAAGTCGGGATAGCCGATGTTGATGGGGTTGGTATGCAGAGAATAGGGAATGGCCACGCCGCCCTGGCAGGCTTCGTATTCCACGTACTGGGTACCCAGGTTGTGGTACAGTGCCGCCACACCGGCCTCGGCACGCATTTCACCACGGTAGACACCGGCGGTGAGCTTCTGCTCCAGGACCTGGCCGTCGTCCACGCGGTTGTCCAGGCCCGGGAGAATGCCCTTGGGGATGGGCTCATCGGGATTGTAGCGCTTGAAAATCTTGCCGGGAACGAGATTGCCCTGTTCGTCCTTTGCCCCTTCCCGGGTCATGGACAGGGGGGTGTTCCACAGGGTATTCAGCACCAGACCTGCCTGCTGTTTCAGGGGCAGATGCTTGACCATGTCGGCGGCGCGCTTTTCATGGGATAAGCGCCAGTCCTCGTAAGGAGAGAGAACGCCGTCATTGTCCATGTCCTTGAAGAACAGGCCGTCCTTGACGATAACGCCACAGGTGGTGACACCGATGGTGGGGCCGTTCTCGTTGTGGAACAGCACAGGCTCCAGATACATATCGTTGATCTTTTCTCCCGCTTCCAGAACATAGGGAGCAGGGATATAGCCATTTTTCATGCCGGGATCGATGCTGACAGGATTTTTCTTCATACAAATTCTCCTATTCCAGTAGTTTTCCGGGGTTTCACAAAACTATCATATCACACACTTTCCCGCCGCACAAGGAAAATCCCCGGCTCTTGTGAGCCGGGGAAACAGTTTATTTTTCCCAGAGATAAACCCGGACTTCATAGGGTTTGAAGACCGCAGAATCCGCATTTTCGTAGTTTTGCAGGACCAGACGGCCGGAGGCCAGGTCGAAGCCCTTGGGTGCCTGGAAAGCCACTTCCTTTTCCGTGTAGGAGCAGACCACCAGAAGCTTCTGCTTGTCATCCTCCCGGGAGTAGGTGTACAAAGAGGAAGACAGCTTGTTGTACTCTATGTAGTTGCCGTGTTTCACGCAGGAAAGTTCTTTCCGCAGAGCGATGGCTTTGCGGTAGAAGTTGAGAACAGAATTCTCGTCCTGCTCCTGGGCGGCCACGTTCACATCCACATAGTTCTCGTTCACATAGAACCAGGGCTTACCGGTGGTGAAGCCTGCATTCTCTTCCGCGCTCCACTGGACCGGGGTTCTGGCGGAGTCACGGGAGCCGTGCCACAGCCGCTGGAGCCGCTTTTCCGGGGATTTTTTGGTGCCCACGTTGAAATACTGCCAGCGGGTCTGGACATCCTCGTACATTTCCGGGTCACTGGGGTACCAGTTGGACATGCCGATCTCCTGGCCCTGGTAGACGAAGGGGGTTCCCTTCAAAAACAGGTAGGACACCGCCAGCATTTTGGCGCTTTCTGTGCGGAACTTTTCGCTTCCGTACCGGGAAACCATTCTGGGGTGGTCATGGTTTTCGATGTAGAGCATATTCCAGCCCCGGCCCTCCAGGCCGTTCTGCCAATTGGAATATGCCCGCTTCAGCTTGCGCAGGTTAAAGGGAATATGGTTAAAGTCCATGAACAGGCAGTCCGCTTCCTGGGTATCAAACTGAATCATCATATCCAGCACCGGACTGTTGTGCTCATCAATGTATTCCAGCGCTTTTTTCGGCTTGATCATAGGCGCTTCCGCCAATACCATGCAGTCATATTGGCTGAACACATCCCGGTGGAATTCTTCCAGATATTCGTGCAGATGCGGCCCGTGATTGTAATAGCCGATGCCCTTGGAAGCAGGCATGATGTAATCATCAGGCAATCCTTCTTTTTTAGAAATGAAAGTAATAACGTCTTCTCTAAATCCATCTACACCTTTATCTAACCAGAATTTAATAATGTCGTTAAATTCTTTTCTTACTTGTTCATTTTCCCAGTTTAAATCTGGTTGTTTTTTACCAAATAAATGTAAGTAATAACTATCTGTAGTTTCATCATATTCCCATGCTTTTTCTCCAAAGAAACCACTCCAGTTATTCTTTTTCTTTCGCCATATATAATAATCTCTATATGGATTATCTATACTTTTCTTTGATTCTATAAACCAAGGATGTTCATCAGATGTATGATTTGCTACTAAATCCATAATAAGTCTTATTCCTCTTTTATGCATTTCTTCTAGCATCAAATCAAAGTCTTCCATTGTTCCAAATGTTTCATAGATTTTCTTATAATCTGAAATATCGTATCCATTATCATCCATTGGTGATTCATAGACTGGAGATAACCAAACACAGTTAATTCCTAAATCTTTTAAGTAATCTAACTTTTCTATAATTCCTCTAATATCACCAATACCATCACCATTACTATCTTTAAAACTTC
>JAZSHO010000180.1:0-6787 GCA_045533345.1 Faecousia sp.
ACGGGCCTGGGGGATATTCAGCTGATAGTTGTTGGAATTGCTCATGAAAGTTCTCTCCTTTTTTGTCGTTTCCGGAAAGCAAGCCACTTTCCGGTTGGAGAGTGTCTTTTTCTTTCCGTAACCCTATTTTGACCAAAGTCGAAACTTGTATGAATGTTAACTGGCGGAAAGGATGGGAAAAAATGAAATATTCAAAAAAAGCCCACCCTCCGGAACTTACGGAGGGTGGGCATAAGGGAAAATGTTATTTGCGAATGGACTCGATCAATCTTCTGAAATCCTTTCTTGCCCACACCACAGGCACGGGATACAGGGGATTGGCTTCCTTCTTGGCCCAGGTGATCATCTGGTCGATGTCCTCATCTTTGACTACATCAAACTTGTCGGGCAGACCCATCTTTTTGTTGGTTTCCTCGATCCAGCGAATAAAGGCGTTTGCCTTTTCTGCTTCGTTGGCTCCACCGATACCGCAGACATCCGCCAGCTCTGCAAGTCGCTTGTGGGCGGAAGCGCCGAATTCCCGCATGACATGAGGCAGCAGCACCGCCATGGCAAGACCGTGGGCAACGCCGTACAGACCGCCCAGGGTGTGGCCGATGGCGTGGACATAGCCCACACAGCCCCGGGTGAAGGCGCGGCCTGCGTAGAAGGCACCCCGCTGCATATTCTGCCGGGCTTCCAGATCAGAACCGTTTTCAAAGGCCTTGAGAATGTTATCGTGGATCAGCTTGACGGCCTCTTTTGCCAGCTTGTTTTCCAGCTTGGTGTTGTAGGTCTTATTTGTGTAGGCTTCTACGGCGTGGGCCAGAGCATCCATGCCGGTGGTGGCGGTGGTGTAAGGAGGCAGACCTACTGTCAATTCCGGATCCAGCACGGCGTATTTGGGGATCAGGAAGGGGTCGTTGATAGCAGCTTTCCGGTGGGTCTTGGAATCGGTGATAACCGCGGCGACCGTGGTTTCGGAACCGGCACCGGCAGTGGTTGGAATGGCCACAAAGGGCGGAATGGGCCAGTGAACCTTCAGCAGGCCCTGCAGCTGGGCGACGGTCTTTTTCGGATGCACAACTTTGGCAGCAATTCCTTTGGCACAGTCAATTCTGCTGCCGCCGCCGATGGCGACGATGGATTTGCAGCCATTTTCTTTGTAGGTCTTGTAGCCCAACTCCACATCGTCGGAGGTGGGGTCGGTGGGGGTATAGGGCTGTACTGTATACCGGATGCCGTTTGCATCAAAGCCATCCAGCATGGGCTGCACCTGTCCCCGGCGCACCATACCGGCACCGGTAACTACCAGAACGTCGTTGATGCCCTTTTCTGCCAGAAAAGCACCAAGCTCTTTGATCTTGCCGGGACCTTCCAGATATTTGGGCATCCGGTAGCCCATGAAATAGTTGCCCACTTTTAGAACACTTTGAAACGTGCGGCACCACAGAACTTCCAGTTTATAAGGCATTTCCATATTGTAACCTCCTTACCCTCCGGCCACCGGGGACATCAATACCACAGTGTCACCGTCTGTTAACTTACTTCTTTTATTTGCGCTGTTTCCGTTTACCAGGATCACACAGCCATTCAAATCCTTTGGTGGGATCCCGTAGGCTGCCAGAATTTCCAGAACTTCTTTTACAGTTGCTGCTTTTAATTGTTTTTCCTTGATACCGGACTCGATTCGCAGCAGTCCGTATAGTTTTACCGTGATCATTTGATTTTCAGCCGCCGAAGCGTTGCTTCCGTGGGGATGCCGTTTTTGTCCCAGCCACGGGCTGCGTAGTAGGTTTTCTTCATGGCTTCCAGGGGGATCTTGGTTTTGGGGTTCTTGGGATCCTGGGGAACATCCGTCAGCCGCTTGGGCAGTTTGTCGTTGGCGGAACTGACGCCGAATTTGCAGTTGATGTGGCGCTCCATGGTGTAGCCCCGTTCGCCGATCTGAATGTATTTGCCGAAGTCCATGTACATGCCGGTAGCCAATTTGATCATCTTGGTGTGGTGGAATACCGGCAGATGCAATGCGGCAACTCTCGGACATTTATTGATCAGCCGGACGGCACCGCCTACATGGGTAGCGGCTTTGTTGACGGTCTGGGTAATAATTCCATTGGGCTTCGTCAGCAGGAAGCCCGGGAAGAAGGCATAGGAAGTGAACAGGCATTGACCGGAAGCGGAGATGGTCTCCATCAGATCCTGGAACAGCATGGTGAAGTCTGCCTTGGCTTTGGGTGTCTGGGTGTCCACGTTCAGTCCCAGACCCTCCAGGATCACTAAGTATCCGCCGTTTAAGTGGCAGCCACCCCGGTTGGATACGGCATAGCCCAGACCCTGACCAACCGCTCTTCTGGGCTCATAAGCTGCCAGCTCCAATCCCTTGGAGTGCATGGCAAATTCTTTTCCGCCGTATTTTTCACTGAGGCGCTTGCTGCCTTCAGCCAATTCGTTGCCCAGTCCTCTGCGGTGGGCGATATCTTCAAAAATGCCGGAGAGTTCCTCCACAGAGCCGAATTTCAGACCGTTGTCCCACAACCCTTTTTCATTGGCTTCCATGGCCCAGGCGATGGTGTTGGCGGTGGAAATGGTGTCCATACCCAGTTCGTCCAGAAGATAGTTCCAGTCCAGAATCTTCTGCAGATCGTTGTTGCAGATATTGCCGCCAAGAAGGCCAAGGGTTTCCAGTTCGGGACCTTTGACTTCCTTGCCCTGGACGGTAACAGTCCTGGCGCAGCGGATGGGGCAGGTGAGGCAGCCCTTATTGGTGATGTTGAATTCCTCAGCCAGCCGTTCGCCGCTGACCTGCTCAAAATCTTCGTACTGACCGGCGGAATAGTTTTTGGTAGACAGCAGCCCCCGCATCTGCATAGAGCTGACCAGTCCGGCAGTGCCCACCTTGGGCAGCTGATTTCCGGTGAGGGGATGATTTTGCAGATAGGCAAACCACTTTTTGCACCACTGCGTGGTCTTTTCCTTATCGTAAACAGGAACGGTTTTGTTTCCGGTGACGGTGATGGCCTTCAAGCCCTTCCAGCCAAGCACCGCACCCAGACCGGTGCGGCCTGCGGCACGCTCGTCAGAGATGATGCCGGCGTATTTGACTAAGTTTTCACCGGCAGGTCCGATACATAGCTTGCCGAACTTCTTCTTGCCGACCAATGTGGCCAGCTTGTTTTGACATTCGCTGACCTTCATTCCCCAAAGATCATCTGCATCGTGGAAGATAAACTGATCCTCATTGATCTCCAGCCATTTATGTCCCTGGCATTTTCCCTTCAGAATCAGTGCATCGTAACCGGCCTTCTTCAGATGGAAGCCAAAACTGCCGCCGCAGTTGGAGGAGGCCAGGATCCCGGTCTGGGGAGACAGGGCGGAAATGTTGAACCGGGCGGAGCTGGGTGCACCGGTTCCGGTGAGGGGGCCGGTGGAGATGACCACCCAGTTCTCTTCACTGAAAGCGGTTTCTTTGCCCGTCAGATGATCGCAGAGGATCCTGGCAGCCATGATCTTGCCGCCAAGATACAGTTCCCGTTGTTCATCGGACCAGGGGTATTCCCTTACGGTTTGCGTGGTAAGGTCTACCATTATGACCTTTCCCATATAACCTGCATATTTGGATGCCATAGGCGCTCCCTCCTTTTTTATTATTATATATGCAAAATGCGCAATATTCAATACAAAAATAAAAAGAAGTTGTACAAAACAACAACGCCCACGGGCGAATCTTGCCTGTGGGCGTGGATCAATTAAGTTACTTCCACAAGGGAATTGAAAAACTTACCATACAATGCCTGGGCTTCTCTGTTCAGATGCTCCGCGAATTGGTCATAGGCATCCATAAGCAGCTTCCCTTTCAGGGTCAGGCCGCTTCCGCTGCCGCCGGCACCACCCCGGTTGCGGGTGATCAGGGGGAATCCCAATTCATCTTCCACCCGGTTGAGCATATTCCAGGCAGCGGAGTAGGAGATCTGCATCAGACTGCAGGCATCCCGGACGGAATGGGTGTCCTCCACCAGATGCAGCAGCATGGACAGCCGGGGGTCATACAAGGGACCGCCGTTATATAGAGTCACTTCCGTAATGGGACGGGACAACTGCCGGTTATGATTTTGGATCAGCAGCTTCCGATGACTCATGTCCGTGTTCCGAAGAAGAATTCCGGAGTCTTCCACGCGGACGGATTCTAATGGGAGCTCACCCTGCAGGACTGCTTTTTCCGCCGTGGCATAATCCGGTTGTGCCAGGAGGAATTCCATGGCCCGATCATCCAGCAGGAGCGGATAGCCGTTGACGTGTCTGGTTTCCGGCACTACCATGGAAGCAGGGCTTTGCAGCATGGCTTGTAGAGTCGAGGGAAGGAACAGCGGAACATCTCCGGGAACCACAAATACCCGGTCGAACTTTTCACGCATGAAAGAAAGACCCTGCTGCAGTCCCTGAAAGAACCTGGTATTCTCCTGACAGCGCAGGAAGATCACGCCGTTCTGAGCCAGCTGCCGCTCGGACTTTTTATCCTCCGGACCCACAACCAGCCCCACGAGAGACACACCGGCGCACTGGAATGCGGAGATCATCCGCTGCCCGGCAGTGATGGCACCGACCTCCGAAAGCAAAGCGGTGACACCGGAAATCCTGCTCAGACCGGTGGTTACGATCAATGCGCCGATTTTCATGGTGTCACCTCTTTCTTAATTTATCGATCAGACCATAGGAATGGTCTCAAATTCCTGATTCAGCAAATCGAAATAATAGATGGTTCCGCTTCTTACGTTCCTGCCGGTCAGCAGCTTGACGCACAAAGCAGTCTGGATGGAGGCGCACAGGGCGGGGGTGAAACTGAGAACACTTTTATCTTTGATTTCGATTTCTTCGGGATACAGCTTGTCAATCAATTTGTCTCCCGGCAGGGAAATGGCTGCCTGGGCAACCCAGCCCTGGATTGCGCCGTAGATATAGGGAATGTTTGCCTGCTCACAGGCGGCAGAGAGAAGCTTCCGGCTTTCGATGTTGTCCAGTGCGTCCATCACAACGTCGCAGCCAGCCAATATTTCAGTGGCATTACCTTCTGTTAGAAAGGTTTGCACCGATTCAACCGTCACATCAGGATTGACCCGGGCAATGTGGTCAGCAGCGGTCTTTGCTTTGCTGACACCCAGCAGCGGCACGGAACTGAGCAGCTGGCGGTTTAAGTTGGACGCTTCAAACACATCGCCGTCCACAACCCGCAGAAAACCCACACCGATCCGGGCCAGCTGATCGATGATATGTCCGCCCAGACCGCCGCAGCCAACCACCAGGATGCGCTTCTGCTTCAGGATTTCACATTCTGCCTCAGTCAGGGCAGGAATGTTTCGCGCATAACGCCCATCCATATCAGCCGCCTCCCACAGCGGGGAACAGAGAGACGATATCCTCGTCCTTAACTTCCGTTTCCGGCTTCTGGTGGAAACCGTTGATCAGCAGGATGTTCACTTCCTTGCGATCGATGTTCAGAATATCCATAATATCCTGGACGTTTTTGATGGAATCCGGCTCCATCTGATAGACCTTCTGTCTGCCCTGACGCAGACCGGCAAATAAGCGTACTTCGATCATAATGATGCTCCTATCATAAGAGAATAGGGGAGGGGCAGAACCCCTCCCCGTGTTAATCATACTTTCCACTCAATATCGACGTCAAGTCCTGATCTTAGGAAATGTAACGATACCGAGCGGGTCAGGGCAGTAACGATAAGTAGAGCACTGAACACGCATTGGCCGTCGGCCCATGCCGACATTACTTACCGACGCACTCGTCAAGACCCAGTCTCTTCAGAGTCTCATCAGTGGGGAAGGCAGCCTCCCAGCCACGGACCTTGTAGTACTCGGGCAGGGTGACGGGCAGCTGGGAAACCAGGCCCTTGGAGGGACCAGCGGGGATGGGCTCTTCCAGCAGACGCTTGGGCAGGCGGTCATCCTCGGGCTTCATGCCGGCAGCCTTGTTGAACATACGCTCAATGTTGTAGATACGCTCACCGATCTCCAGAACTTCCTCGGGAGTGTACTCGGTGCCGCAGGCAGCGTTCAGCAGCTTGGTGTACTCGGGAGCACCCAGAGCGAAGGAGGTGAACAGGCACAGACCCATGGAGTCGATGACAGCGGTCAGATCCTGGAAGGTCTTGGACCAGAAAGCCTTCTCGTTGGTGACGGTACGGTCCAGCTGGACGGGCAGGCCGACGACTTCGGGAGCGATGGTGTAGCCACGGACATGGCAGCCGCCGCGGTTGGAGGTAGCGTAGGTGATGCCGATACCCTGAACGCCGCGGGCGTCGTAAGCGGGCATCTCCTGCTTCTTAACGGACATGGAGACTTCGGGCATACCGTAGTGCTCGCACAGACGGGCGGAGCCGGAGCTCATCAGCCAATCCAGTTCGGTTTCGGGGTTGCCCATGCGCTTGGTCCACTCGATCAGAGCGGGAACACTGCCCCACTCCAGAGGATAGCCGGCGCACTCTTCTTCCTTGATGGCGCCGCGCTGATACAGTTCCATAGCGGCAGCGATGGTGCAGGGAACAGAGATGGCGTCCAGGCCGTACTCGTTGCACCAGTAGTTGGCTTCGTTGACGGCAGCCAGGTCATTGTTGGCCATGTTGGCGCCGTAAGCCCACAGGGGTTCGTACTCGGGACCGCCGACGACCTTGTCGCCGACCTTGACGATACGGCCGCAGGCGATGGGGCAGCGGTGGCAGGCACCGGCCTTGACCAGGTACTTCTCAGCCAGAGCTTCGCCGGAAACGTCTTCAGCCTTGTCGTAGTAAGCTTCCTG
>JAZSHO010000043.1:0-3066 GCA_045533345.1 Faecousia sp.
GTCCGGCAACGGTGAAGGAGCTGTTGGTACCATCGATCATCGCACTGTGGCGGAGTATAAATCTTCTGCCGGTCCGGATGTTTACCACCTGGTTGTCTTTGACAGCGGAAGCGGTAATATCATGGCCAGCATCTTCGACAAGAACACAGAGACGATCGAGAACTACAAGCTCCACGCCAGCGAGCGAGACGGTGCTGCCGTCATGATGGCACTGATACCCTTGCTGTTAAAGGATGACGAGTTTGATGAACATTTTCAAGCCTACTACGACCAGCGCGTTGCTGGTTATCCGGATATGAAGAAAGCCACGGAATCCATGGCAATTCTTTGCGACAATGCCTATCGCCGAATCAAGGATGATACCTGTCCTGCTCACATTAAGGTAACGCTGGATAAGTCCGGTAATGTGTTGCGGGTCTCCCAGGGACATTTGGACTCTGGCGCTTATACCCCCAACGCAGTTTTGGCTGGCGAGTTTACCATCTTTGCCAAAACCGGCCGTGTA
This sequence comes from Faecousia sp., assembly GCA_045533345.1. Taxonomy (GTDB): domain Bacteria; phylum Bacillota; class Clostridia; order Oscillospirales; family Oscillospiraceae; genus Faecousia. The sequence goes on from JAZSHO010000043.1 coordinate 506, forward strand.
ACCGTGTCTGCAGCAAAGGATTCCATCGACCATAAGGACTTCGTTGGGCAGTATCAGCTGTCCAGTGGTCGTGTTCTCTCCGTAATTGAAGAGACATTGGTGCCCAAGCTGGAGGAATGGTACATCATTCCCGAAGAGGTGGTGGGCATTTGTCAGCACGCCCTGAAGACAACTGGAAACCCGATCTCCATGCGTATTTTTCTTTTGCGCGGTCCTGCAGGCACCGGTAAGACCCAGGGTGCCAAAGCCATCGCTGCCGGCTTACATCTGCCGTATATGAAGTATACCTGCTCTGCATCCACCGAAGTGTTTGACTTTGTTGGTATGGTGTTCCCCAAGACGGACACCATGACTACCGGCGACATTGAACTGGATAAGCAGCGGGATATACTCCAGTCCATGGGCGGAATCAACTTTGCCAATGTCTCGAAGCTGATGAACCTTCCGGATCTGGATGACATGGACTTCGATCCTGCAGGTGTATACCTCAGCTTGACGGGCGTTGAGAATGAGGATGCCACATCCAGAGACTGTATGGAAGTCGTCATGAATATGGTGACTGATAAGATCAAGGCCCTGACCACTGTGACCCAGAAGGACGGTTCCACCGGCCAGACCTACACCTATGTGGAGACTGATTTCATCAAAGCTCTGAAGAACGGTTATGTAGTCGAGATTCAGGAGCCCACGGTGATCACGCAGCCCGGTGTGTTGGTTGGCTTGAACTCCCTGCTGGAGCAGACCGGCTCGATCACACTTCCCACTGGCGAGATCATTCAGCGGCATCCGGATACGGTTGTAGTTGTCACGACAAATGTCACTTACGAGGGCTGTCGTGGCCTCAACCAGTCCGTTGTTGACAGAATGAGTCTGGTGGAGGACATAGAGCTTCCCACACCAGAAGTCATGGCCCAGCGTGCCATTGCTGTTACCGGGGCATCCGATGAATTCCAGGTATCCCAGATGGTGCAGGTGGTCAACGATATGGCTGATTATATGCGCAAGAACGGCATTACCGATGGTACCTGCGGCATGAGAAGTCTTATTGACTGGATCATCAGCTCGGAAATTACCGGTGATGTACATAAATCCGCACTCTCTACCATCATCAGCAAGGCAACTTCTGATGAAGAGGATCGGGAAGCACTGCGTACCGCCATTCTGGAGCCTATTTTTGCTCCAAAGCGGCGCAAAGCTTCCTGATAAGGAGGTTGTGATCTATGGCACGAGTCAGTCACAAGAAGGTCAGGCAGCTCCTGGATGAAAAACGAAGCAAAATCACAGATCGCCAGTTTTTCACTTCCCGGATCCTGGCGGGCCACTTTGAGGATATCGCCGCAGCACAGACAAGACGCTATAAGTACAACCGCAGGGTCCATGTATACCTGTACTGGGATCATAACGATCCCAATGTAGCCTGCACGGACAATACGGTCATCAAGATCAACTGCGGCAACAAAGTCGTCACGAAGATTCGCGGCAGACTGAACCGCTACAAGATTATCAGCGGCCTGTTTGCGCATGAGCTTGGTCATGTTCTCTATACCGATTTTCTGGCTAAACAGACTTACCTGCGGTATCTGGAGCATGAAAAATGGTTTCCGGGTCCTCCGAACCTGAAGACCACTCAAGATGCCCGGAACGAACTGGATTTCTGGAGTTATTCCAAGGCAGAGCCAAGGAATCTTCAGATGATCCAATACATTGCGTCGTTCATCGCCAATGTTCTGGAAGACGGCTATGTCGAGGCCCGTGTGCTGAATCAGTTTACGGGCGTCCTGGGTTGCAGTCTGGAGGAGATGCGTCAGGCTCAGTATGAGGATATGCCTACGGTCAAGGAGCTGATAGAAAAAGAAGATAACGGCGAGTGCCATATCTTCAATTCTATCCTGCAGATCATGCTGTCCTATGCCAAGTACGGCCAGATCAAGTACGGCAGCACGCCTTTATCTGATGAGCGAATCCAGACGATCTTTAACATGATCCCGGAACTAGACACTGCGGTCACAACCACCTATGCCAAGGAACGCTGGCAAGTCGTCAGCTTCATTATGGTCAGGTGCTGGCCCTATATCCAGGAATACCTGGACATCTGTAAGGAAAAGCAGGACGAAGCCGCTGCAGCAGGTGACAGCACCTCCGCCGGTGACGTTCTCGCCGGATTCCTGGCAGGTATCAAAGGCTCCAGCGAAGCAGGTGAGGGTGATGGTACGCCTGTTGCCGGATCTGAAAAAGGCGGTAGGATCGCCAATAACACCAAGGCAAGAAATGAAACAAGGGCTTTGGCCGGCGCAGAAAACCAGGATGAAGAAAATGAGTCTGGGGAAGAAGCTGAAGAAGCAGGTGAAAAGCCTGATTGTTCCCAGACCGATTCTGAATCCGAGACAGATCGGGATGAGAATTCCTCGCCCGGCAATAAGCAGCAAACCACGGGACAGGAAAGCGGACGCATTCCGTTTCATCAGACGGAGTCTGTATCTGAGCCTGTCGGCGGTGAATTCGAGTATGATGCCGACTACCAGCGTCATCAGTATGACCAGGCAGCTTCGGATATCGACCGG
>JAZSHO010000112.1:0-26008 GCA_045533345.1 Faecousia sp.
ATCAAGCCACCGGCTTCGCCGGTGGTTATGACTGGAAAAATCATTTGATATATGATTGGATTTATAGTATACTGATAGGTAGAAAAAAGATAGTATGGGCGAGGTTGTTCCTATGTTTGAAGCCATTTTGAACGATATCCAAACCTTTCAAACCATCATCATCCATCGGCATAACAAGCCCGACGGGGATGCATTGGGCAGTCAGATCGGTTTGAAGCATTTGATTCTGGAAAACTATCCGGAAAAGAATGTATATGCTGTGGGCGATGATCCCCGGTTTTATGGGTTTATGGAGGGGTCTGTCATGGATGTAATTCCGGACAGTACCTACGAAAATGCCCTGGCTGTTCTCTTAGACAGTTCCTCCAGGCACTTGATCAGCGATGACCGCTATGAAAAAGCTGCCAAAACCGCAAGAATCGACCATCACATTTTCTGCGGAAAAATCGCGGAGGATGAAGTTGTGGATACCGGCTTTGAAAGCTGCTGCGGACTTGTCACGCAAATGGCCAGAGAATGCAATTGGAAAGTCAATCGTCTTGCCGCCAAATCCCTGTACACCGGTATGGTCACAGATTCCGGCCGCTTCCGTTATGACTGCACCACCGCCAATACTTTCCGCAATGCTGCATTCCTGATGGAACAGGGTTTCGACACCAACGAAATCTTTCGCAGTCTGTATGCGGATACCATTGAAAGCAAGCAACTGAAAGCCCGTTTTATCCTAAAAATTCAGTTTACCCCCCATAAGGTTGCCTATATCCGCACCACGTTGGAGGAATTCCGCAGCTACAATGTGGATACCTTTACCGTTTCCCGGGGCATGGTGAATACCATGGCGGATATTTCCGGAGTCAGCATCTGGGTAAACTTCACGGAAACCGAGGGCGGTATCCTCTGCGAGCTGCGCTCCAATGCCCACAATATTAATCCCGTTGCCGTAAAATACGGCGGCGGCGGCCATGCCAAAGCCAGCGGCGCTACCGTTCCGGACTGGGATACCGCTATGGCCATGCTTGCGGATCTGGACGCAATGACAGGAGAAATCGAATGAACAAAGAAAACATGGAGAAAATTCTCCAAAAAATAATGGAATATGATAGGATTATGATTTTCCGCCATGTCCGCAATGACGGAGACTGTGTTGGTGCGTCCAAGGGTTTGAAGGCCATTATTCAGCTGACCTGGCCGGAGAAAAAAGTCCATTTGATTGATCACGACACCGCCAAATATCTGGAATTCATGGGTCCGGAAGACGATGATGTGGCGGATGAACTTTATGCCGAGGCTCTGGGAATTGTGGTGGATACCGCTTCCGAAGCCCGAATCTCCAACAAAAAATATAAACTGTGTAAGGAACTGGTGAAAATTGATCACCATATCCCCCTGGAGCATTACGGGGATTACGAATGGGTGGAAGAGGAACGGTCCTCTTGCTGTGAAATGATCGTGGTCTTTTACAATACCTTCCGGGATGTGCTGAAAATCAACTCTGTTGCGGCTACGCACTTATATACCGGTATGGTCACAGATTCCGGTCGGTTCAAATACAGTGGTGTCAACGGCGATACTTTGCGCAATGCCGCCATTTTGCTGGATGTGGGTGTGGATACGGACACGCTATATGCACGGCTGTATCTGGAGGCCTACGAGTATCTGAAATTCAAGGCTCACATCTATAACCGGATGCAGATCACGGAAAACGGTGTTGCCTATATTTATATCGACCGGGCCATGCAGGAAGAATTCCATCTTTCTCTGGAACAAGCCAGCGCCTGCATTGGCAATCTGGATGCCATCCGGGGATGCATCAGCTGGATCGCGTTCATTGAAAGTGGCGACGAGCAGGGTACCATCCGGGTCCGTCTTCGTTCCCGGTTCGTTCACATCAATTCCATTGCGGAAAAGTACCGGGGAGGCGGTCACGCCTGCGCCAGCGGCGCTACTCTGTACAGCCGGGAGGAAGTGGATGACCTGCTCCGGGATACCGATGCGCTGGTAAAAGAATACAAAGAAACACACGAGGGTTGGTTATGAGAATATTGATTACAAATGACGACGGAATGCACGCTTCTCAGCTGATTCCTCTGATCAGATGGTGCCAAAAGCTTGGCGATGTGACCACATTCGTTCCGAAAGTGGAGCAGAGCGGCAAAAGCCACAGTATTGAAATTCACAAGGCCTTTGAGGCCAAGGAAGTGGAGCTGGAGCCCGGTATTACTGTTTGGGCTGTTGAGTCTTCTCCGGCAGATTGTGTTCGCCTTGCAGTGCTGGGACTGCATCGGCAGTTTGATTTGGTGATTTCCGGTATCAACAGAGGGTTGAATCTTGGCGCTGACATTATGTACTCCGGTACCGTGGGTGCAGTTTGCGAAGCAAGAAGCCTTGGCATTCCTGCCATTGCCCTGTCCACGCCGCCGAAATATTATGATAAGGCCATCAATCATCTGGATGAAGTGTTTGCTTATTTTAAGGAACACGATTTGATGGACCTGTGCGACACCTACAACGTAAACATTCCCGCAGAGCCCAAGGGGATCCGCATCACCCATCAAGGCGGTCCTTACTATTCTGACGATTTTGAATACATCGGAAATGATATGTACCTTCCGAAGGGCAAACCCATCTGGGAGGATCGGCAGGATAATTGTCTGGACACCGATGCAGCCCTTCATGGCTACATATCCATCATGCCTTTGACCATTGACCGAACCGACTGGTCCGTTTATGAGAAACTTTCCCATTTGAATGGATAATTCCAAGTCCCCGGCTTACTGCCGGGGACTTTTCTTCGAAAAAGAACCGCACCAATCGGTGCGGTTCTTTTATTAACAGAGATTAGTCAATAGAGGGATCGCTGCTTTCCACAGCATCCAAAGAACAGCCGGAGTCAAACTCAATGGTACCACGGTAGTTCTTCAGCACGCCGGTAACCGTGATATAGTCGCCGACAACCAGATCTTCAGCACCGGTGCCCTTCATACGGAAACAGACCAGATCCTGCATACCGTTATTTCCCTTGACGGAAATGACCACAGTAATGTTCTTGTAACCGGGGTCATATGCAGTCTGAATTTCTGTAATCTGGCCCTTCAGGGTCGCCTCATAGGGAAGGATCTCACCCTCAGCCAGGGCAAAGGCCGCATCCACAATATCCTTGGGGTCCTCAGGTTTTACAACAGCCTCATTCTCACCCTTTACCAGCTCATCCAGGGTACACCCGGCATCGAATTCGATAGTGCCATTGTAATTCTTAAGGGTACCGGTAACCGTGATGGTATCACCAGCAGCCAGAGAAGTCACATCATCGCCCTTCATACGGAAGCACAGGATGGGCTTGTCTTCCACATCCTCGATCTCGATGACGACAGAAATATTCTTATACTGCTCACTGTAGGGGGTATCGATTTCGGTGATCTCGCCAGTCAGAGTATACTTACCGTCCAGAGCTTCGCCGGATTTCAGCGCGTAGGCTGCATTGACGATTTTCTCGGGAGTATCCAGGACTTCGTCCTCGGGCTCATCCTTCTCAGCAGGAATGTGCTCGGTAATCCAGCCGTTCTTCAGCTGAGGGGCGCCATTGTACTGGCCGATAATGCCATACACAGTGATGGTGTCGCCGGCTTCGGGCTTCACTTCCATATCTGCATAAGGAGTTTTGCCGTCAGCGCTGTAGCTGCCATAAACAGTCAGCTCGTTGCCAGCATCGTCCGTGATGTACATATTGCCGTACTGGGTATTGTAAACCTTCTTGATCACGCCGGTGACATAGTACTTACCCTCAGTGTAGCTGTTGTGCTCCTTGCCGGCACCCAGGGCAATGGCTTCCTCAATGGTCAGCTCGGTGTCAGCCTCGGGGTCAGCGGGAACCTCTGCACCGATCATAGGCAGAATCACATTCTTGCGGTTGGTCAGCTGAGTCAAGGCTTCATCCTGCCAGACCTGCTCACACTTCTCACAGTACCAATGTTCAATGTTACCCTCAGCAGTTTCGGTGGGCTCCTTAGCCTCCACATGAACCACATCGCCGCCCAGCACAGGCACGACCACGTTCAGATGATTGGTAACCTGGGTCAAAGCCTCGTCCTGCCAAACCACTTCGCAGTCATTGCAGTACCAGTGTTCCATCTGGCCCAGCATATGGCAGCCGGGTTCGATTGCTTCCTGGTGAACCAGATTCTCATGCAGACAAATTTCCAGCTTGGGAAGGATCACATTCTTGTGGTTGGTCAGCTGGGTCAGAGCCTCATCCTGCCAAACCTGCTGGCACTTCTCGCAGTACCAATGCTCAATGTTGCCCTCTGCTTCTGCGGTGGCTTCCTTTGCTTCCACATGGACCACATCGCCGCCCAGAGCAGGAACAACAACATTCTTGATGTTGGTCAGCTGGGTCAGGGCTTCATCCTGCCAGACCTGCTGGCAGCTGTAGCAAACCCAATGTTCGATGTTGCCGGTCATATGACAGCCGGGCTCCACAGCAGGCACGTAATTAATCTGAGCGCCGTAGGCAGGCAGGATCACATTCTTGTGATTGGTGATCATCAGTCTGGTCTCATCTGCCCAAACAGTATCACAGTCTGCGCAGTACCAATGCTCTGCATTGCCATCATAGTGGCAGGCAGGAGCAACGGCTTCCATGTGAATGATGTTCTGATGGTCTGCTGGCAGAATCACGTTCTTGCTGTTGGTCAGCTGGGTCAGTGCTTCATCCTGCCAGAACTGCTCGCATGCTTCACAATACCAGTATTCAATGTTGCCTTCGCTTTCGCAGCCGGGAGTTACGGCATCCACATGGATCACATCGCCGCCCAGTGCAGGAACAACGATATTCTTGGTATTGGACAGCTGGGTCAGCGCTTCATCGGTCCAAACCTGCTCACAGGTGTAGCAGATCCAGTATTCCACATTGCCTTCGTAATGGCAAGCGGGTGCAATTGCTTCCATGTGAACCACATTGCCGTTACCCGTTGCGGGAACGATCACGTTCAGATGGTTGGTAACCTGCGTCAATGCTTCGTCCTGCCAGACGGTTTCACAGTCGGTGCAGTACCAGTGCTCGATGTTGCCGGTCATATGGCAGCCGGCAGAAACGGCTTCCATGTGAACCAGATTGTCATGTCTGCAGCCGGATTCCTCGGAAATCTGCTTGAACTTGGCCACAAACTGGGTCTTGCCCACATTCTGTTCGTTGTCACCGATGATGTACCAGGTGCTGGAAGCGCTGATGGTGGCAAATTCCTTGTAAGTACCGTTGTAGTACTTGTTTCCACCCAGCTCCGCAACGTACAGACCGGTCACATCATCCAGAGTATATGCCATGGTAGGCTCCGTAGACAGCTTATGACGGGGCTTGTTGTTGCTGTTGAGATAAATCTCGATATAGGTCTTGGTTTCGCCGTCCAGGAAGTAGATCAGAGTGCCTTCCACAGTTTCGGCCATGTAGACCTCGGCAGCTTCTGCGCTGTCCTCAGTGGTTGCCAGATAATCACCGGACATCTGACCATTGAAGTACAGGGTCTTATCCAGATTGACCTGCTCCACGTAGAACAGATAGGGTCCGGAAACCTTTTCTTCTTCCTCTTCGGCACCGTAAGTACCAAACTGGCCCACGAACTGAGTCACGCCCACATTTGCTGCGTTGGAACCGGTAATGTAGGAAGTGCCGGAGGCGCTGAAGGTTTCAAAGGTATTATACGTACCGTAGTAGTACAGTCTGTCGCCAAGCTCTACCACGTACAGCTGGCTCTCTTCGTCGAAGATGTATACAGCAGTAGGTTCCGTGCTCAGCTTGGGCCGGACCTTGCCGTCGTCGCGCTTGTAAATTTCGATGTAGGTCTTAGCCTCGCCGTCCATGTAGTAGAACCGGACACCACCCTCAACCTCTTCCAGGAAGACATCCACGCCTTCGGCAGCATTTTCGGTGGTTGCCAGATACTCACCGGCCAGTTCGCCGTTGAAGTACAGAACCTTGTTCACATTCTTCTGCTCCAGGAAGAACTTGTAAGCAGTACCTGCCTTCAGTTCCTTATGGACAACAGGAGTCACTTCCAGAGCAGGAACTTCGGGAACATCAGGTGTTTCGGGTTCCTCAGGCTTCTCTGCCTCACCGTTATAAATGCCAAACTGGGCAATGTACTGGGTAACACCTGCATTGGCGGCATTGTCGCCGGTGATGTAGTAGGTGCTGGAGGTGCTGATGGTATCCCAAGTGCCGTAAGTACCGTAGTAGTACTTGCTGCCATCAATTTCCACAACGTAGATACCGGTCTCCTCATCGTAGGTATAAACTACGGAAGGTTCGGTGCTCAGCTTGGGACGGGGTTTGCCTGCATCGTTCAGCTTTATTTCAATGTAGGTCTTGGTTTCGCCGTCCATATAGTAGAACCGGACGCCGCCCTCGGCCTTTTCCATGAAGACATCAGCGCCTTCGGAAGCCTTTTCAGAGGTTGCCAGGTATTCGCCCGACAGCTTACCGGTGAAATACAGGGTCTTCTTCAAAGAAACCTGCTCCATGTAGAACTTGTAGGCAGTATTTTCCTGTACATCCTTGTGAGCAACGGGAGTTACCACGGTGGTGGGAACTTCGGGTTCCTCAGGCTTCTCAGGTTCCTCCTCTTCGCCGTTGTAAATACCGAACTGGGCAACATACTGGCTTACACCCACATTGGCGGCATTGTCGCCGGTGATGTAGTAGGTGCTGGAGGTGCTGAAGGTTTCGTAAGTACCGTAAGTACCATAGTAGTACTCGTTGTCACCGAATACACCAATATACAGATTGGTATCTGCATCATAGGTGTAGGTCATGGTGGGTTCCGCGCTCAGCAGAGGATAACCGGCAGTGTTGCCCTTGCTGTTGGTTCCCTCCATGATTTCAATGTAGGTCTTGTTCTCGCCATCCATGAAGTAGAGGCGGATGCCGTCTTCAACCTTCTCCACGAAGACATCCACGCCCTCGGCAGGATTTTCCGTTGCTGCCAGGAACTTGCCGGACATCTTACCGTTGAAGTACAGGGTCTTGTTGACACCCTTCTGCTCCAGATAGAACTTATAGGCAGTTTCTTCCTCCAGGTCCTTATGGGCAACAGGAGTCACACCAACCTGAGGCTTCTCGTCATCGTCACCGGTATCGGTCACGATGGTGCAGCCGGCATCAAATTCGATGGTACCGTTGTAATTCTTGATATAGCCCTTGACGGTGATTTCATCGCCAACAGCTAGCGTATCCGCGCCTTCGCCCTTCAGGCGGTAGCACTTCAGAACCTTCATGCCATCGGAGCCTTCCACTTCGATGCTGACGGTGATGTTGTTATAGCCGCTGTCATAGGGGGTATCGATGGAAACGATTTTACCGGTCAGCTGAGCCTCGTAAGGCAGCGTGTCGCCTTCCTCAAGCTTGAAGGCAGCATCCACGATTTCCTTGGGATCCTCAGGTGCCTTGGGGGTCTCATCGGCGTCGCCCTCAGTCACCTTATCCAGGGTACAGCCGGCATCAAATTCGATGGTACCGTTGTAATTCTTGATGTTACCGGTAACGGTGATGATATCACCGACCTTCAGTTCAGATGCGCCATCACCCTTCAGACGGTAGCACATCAGATCCTTCATACCGTTGCTGCCCTCAACAGAGATGGTAACGGTAATGTTCTTGAAGCCGCTGTCATAAGGGGTATTGATTCTGACGATCTTGCCGGTCAGGGTTGCCTTGTACTCCAGGAATTCGCCCTTGTCCAGAGCAAATGCTTCGTCTACGATCTGCTTGGGATCAGAGGGAGCCACGGCGGTGTTCTTAACCAGCTTTACCAGGGTGGGACGGTCATATTCGATGGTGCTGGTGCCGTCATTGGTGTTGTAGTAGTTCTTGATCATGCCCCTGACCGTAACCGTATCGCCGATCTCCACGTTCTTCATGTCGGAAAGGCTGCCGGTCATAGAGTAGCAGTACAGAGGCTTGTTCTCACGGCCTTCCACTACGATGGTCAGAGAAACAGAGGGATACTGCTCACTCCAGCGGTACCGGATGTCGGTAACCTTGCCGGTCAGAGTAGCTTCGTAAGGCAGGGACTTGTAAGGATCCAGCTTGTAAGCAGCATCCACAACCGCCTTGGGATCGCTGGGCTGCTTGGGGGGATCCTTCTGGATCACAGAATCCAGAGAGGGGAAATTGAACTCAATGGTGCCGTTGTAGTTTTTGATCTGGCCGGTAACGGTGATGATATCGTTGACGTTCAGCGTATCGATACCGGTACCCTTCATACGATAGCACTTGACGGAGTAACCGCCGCCGTTCTTAACCAGCATGGTAACGGTAATGTTGTTATACTGGGCGCTGTAAGCCTCATCCACGGAGGTAATGGTACCGGTCAAGGTGCAGGTGTAGGGCAGGGACTTGCCGGGGGCCAGGGCATAGGCCTGCTTCATGATTTCTGCAGGATCCTCGGGGGCCTTGATTGCCTCGTTGTCACCCTTCACCACGGAATCCAGGGTACAGCCCGCGTCAAATTCGATGGTACCCTTGTAGTTCTTGATGATGCCGGTGACGGTGATGGTATCGCCAACAGCCAGATTTTCTGCACCCTCACCCTTCAGACGGTAGCACAGAATGGGCTTGTCCTCACGGCCAGGAACCTCAATGACAACGCTGATGTTCTTGTAGCTGCTGTCATAAGGGGTGTCAATGGAAGTGATGACGCCCCGCAGGGTTGCAGCTTCGGGCAGGGACTGGCCCTCTTCCAGAGCATAGGCCATATCCACGATAGCCAGCATCTCTTCGTCGATCACACCGGGCAGAATGTGGTTCCAGGAGGTGGACAGAGAATTGCCTGCATCGTCGCTGACGGTAGCCGTCAGAACATAGGGAATTTCTTCCTCGCTGTTTTCATTGACATCAATGATCACAGTGCCATCGCTGCCAGCAACAACCTTAACATGTTCCTCTGCCACGTCCACAGACCAGGTGACGGAGTAAGCCTGCAGGCCAACACGAACCGTACCGATCCGCTTGTAGTCGGCAGTGGTCTTCTCGGGAGTGGACTTATAGAGCGTCCGGATGTACTCCAGGGCGTACTCCAAATCCTCCAGATTCACAGTAGCCTCAGGTACTGTGGCTTCCTGCTGGATCGCAGGCGCTTCTGCTTGATTGCCGCCGAAGAGCAGCGCCGCGCCGCCAATCAGCAGTGCCGCAATCAAAGCAATGATAATCCATATTTTCTTCTTCATAGCAAACTCCTTATCAAACGTTATCTTACGATGATATTATCGGGTTCGAAAACTTTGATCTGATAGGTGCCGTTGTAGTAATCCACAATTCCCTTGACATCGATGGTTCGGCCTGCATAGGCGCTTTCCGTAACCAGGTTGCCATTGTCGTCATACAGAACTGCGGTGCGGACGCTGACGCGGGTACCGTCAACGACGCAGGTAAGGGTCATGGCGCCCTTAGAGGCGCTGTCTTCCTTGGTGGTGGTGTAAATGTCGACCACCTGGAGGTTCTTGATTTCCACAGAGGAATTCATTGCCAGCTGGGCAAAGGGTTCTTCCGTAGTCCCCTCTTCCCGCTCCACGGCAATCAGGCCGTTGGCAAAGGTGTTTGCATCGATCAGCTTGTAAGCCGGGGCGTTGCCTTCGCTGAGTTTCTGGATGTTGTTGGGGTCCTTGGGCTTCATTGCCCGGTAGTTCAGGTCGGAAACCTGGTAGGTGCCGCCGGCTTCGTAGTACTGGACGCTGCCCACGATCCGGACCTCGTTGCCCAGGGACAGGATATCCAAGCCTGCGCCCTGGAGGTTGAAGCCGTAGTAAACAGCCATACCGTAATACATGTCGGTTTCGGCGTCATAAGCTTCCACATAAACGGTATTATTGTCGTTGGTGGTTACAACACCGTTGAAGGCAACCTTCATGCCGTTGTACAGGTCAATGTTGGTCCGCAGTTCCTTCAGGGTCAGCTCAATGGCTTCGCCATAGTAAAAGTCGGGGTCCTTCTGGCCGGAGTGAACATGAAGCTTCAGGGCCTTGGCCTGGTTGATGGCAGCCACAGCAGTATCACCGTAACGGTTACCAGCAGAGTTGTTGGCGATGGCCAGGCCGTTCTGCAGGATCTCAATATTCAGATTCCGGTATTCTTCGCTGTCTGCGGTCTTATACCAGACCCAGACCAGATACCGTTCGCCGGTGGAATCCGCGTCCCAGGTGGGAGTATCGGACTCGATAATGATGGAGGTGGCAGCGGAAAGCTTCTCTTTGGTGAAGTTGGAAGCAGCCTTGCCCCACTCTTCAATCTTACCGGTGGACTCAGGGGTATTGATGGCCAGGTAACGGCCCTTCAGCACGCCGCCGGGTCTAACGTATTCGGGGACATAGAAATGGGTGGTATCGCCGTCAATGAACTGCTTGACGGTGACTTCCTGTTTAGCGGTTTCCGAATCCATATTCAGCTGGATGGAACCGGCATAGTCCACTTCCTCCAAAGCTTCGCTGGGTGCGGCCTCAGAAGGCGCCGCGGCAGCTTCGGTGGTTTCGGGAACGGCGGGAGCAGGCTCCGTCTTGCCGCAGGCTGCAAAGCAGCCAAGGGACAGGCACAGAGCCAGCGCCAGCGCCAGCCATTTTTTGAACATGTTCATACGTTTCTCACAACCTTAGCTGTTGTATTCGCACTCAGCAACCGCATCCTCAAAAGCGTTTGCGATCTGAGTGTCCAGATTGTCGCCGGTCATGGGCAGGCACTTGGTCAACAGCGCACCAACCTGGTCACGGGCGGTGGAGGAGCCGTTGAATGCGGGAGAAGTGTAGTATGCATCCACCTGGTCCAGGCAGACCTTTGCGGACAGTGCGGTGATATAGTTGCCGCCGTCAGCGGATGCCAGGTACTCGGCATAGACAGGATGATCGGCAACAGACTTCAGAACGGGAACGTAACCGGAGGTCATGGCGAACTCAGCCTGGAACTCGATATTGGTGGTCAGGAACTTCATGAACAGCCAGGAGGCAATGACTTCCTGGGGATTTTCCTTCTGGAAGATGCACAAGCTGGGACCCTGGGAAATAACCTTAGGGTTGGAGGCATTCACCTGGGGAATGGTGGCGATACCCACTTCGAAGGGGTAGGAGCCGTCGGCACCGGCAGAGGGACGCTGGTAGGAAGCACCTGCGGAGGAACCGATGCACATGTAGCACTTGGTGCCCTCCAGGTTGGTGAACAGACCGGAGGTGTAGGCGCCATACAGGGTCTTGGTGGTCAGATAACCCTTCTGGTACCAGCCGTTGAAGGTCTTGATAAATTCGTGGTTGGTGGGATCGTCGAACAGGTAGTGGTCGTCAGAAGCGCTGGTGTAGGGAGAGCCGTACTGCTCACACATGGTGATGAACCAGTTGGCTTCGGAGTCGTAAGCCATGGGGATGGATTCGGGGTCAATGGCCTTGATCTGAGCGGAAACAGTCTCAACCTCTTCCCAGGTGGTGGGAACAGTCAGCTGGTTCTGCTCGAAGAAGGTCTTGTTGTAGTACAGAACCTCGGTGGACTTGCTCAGAGGCAGGGTATACATCAGACCGTCGCCAAACTGGCGGCCTTCTGCGTAGTAGCCTTCGATGAAGTCAGCCTTCTGCTCGTCGGTCAGGCCCAGGGTCTCGGTGGTTCCGTCAGCGCGGGTCACTTCGATGTCGCTGTCGATCAGCGCATCCAGAGTGGTAACAGCCTTGGCCAGGTTGTACAGGGCAACATGGTCGGGATAGCAGTAAGCGATGTTGGGCTGGTTGCCAACGGTAATCTCGGTGGAGATCTGCTCGCGGACATCGTCGTAGCCGCCAACCTGGGTGTACTCAACGTGGATGTTGGGATACAGAGCGTTGAACTCTTCAATATACAGGTCCAGGACAGCTGCCAGGTTCGCACCCATGGTGTTGTAGAAAGTGATGGTCACTTCGCTGCCGTCGTAGCCGCCCTCGGGGACAGCAAAATTGCCGACGGTTGCGGGAGCAGCTTCGCCACTCTGGGGGGCCTGGGCTGCAGGGGCATCTGCCGGGGCATTGCTGCCGCCGCAGGCTGCCAGGCTCATAACCATAGCCAGCAGCAGGAGGATAGATACGATTCTCTTCATTTTTCTGTTTCCTTTCTTGCTCTATATAATTATTATTTATTCCTTATTAAATATATAGAATTCTTTTATCAACCCTTGATGCCGCTGCGGCTGACACCTGCCATGATGTATTTCCGCAGGAAAATAAACACCAGGAACAGCGGTGCGGATACAATGGCAACCGCTGCCATCTGCACCGGGTAGTTGACATCGCCGGTGGTATCCGTAAAGGCGTTTCGCAGACCGTTGGTGATCAGTCGGTGGGCTTCATCATTGGCAAACAGACGGGGCCAGATATAGGAGTTCCACGCACCCATCATCTTCAAAATGGTGATGGAGATCAGCGTCGGCAATGACAAGGGAATCATGACCTTCCACAGGTACTTCAGATCAGAAGTGCCATCCACCTTGGCTGCCAGATACAGTTCGTTGGGAATCTGCATGAAGTTCTGGCGGAGCAGGTAGATGTAGAACACGCTGACCAGGAAAGGGATGATCAGAACCTTGTAGGTGTTCATCCAGCCCAGGGAGGTAACGGTTGCGTAGTTGGTGATGGTAAACAGTTCACCGGGGATCATCATGGTTGCCAGCAGCATGGCGAACAGGGTTTCCCGTCCCTTGAACTCCAGCCGGGCGAAGGCAAAGGCCGACAGCACCGTGATGACCAGGGACAGCAGGGTGGAAACCACGCCTACGATCATGGTATTGATGAACAGCTGACCCAGACTTGCTGTCGTAAAAGCGTCAGCATAGTTGCTCAGCATGATTCGCTGAGGCCAGAAGGTAGGCACACTCAGGCGGTATTCTTCCAGGGTTTTCAAGGAGGAGATGATCATCCAGTAGAAGGGGAACAGGACGATCAGCGCCATAATGATCAGAAATGCATAAACAAAGAACTGAACCAGACCCTTGATAAGGCGCTGGCGGGCGGTGACAATACCCATGTTCTGCTCTTTCATGGTTTTATCAGACATAGATCAGCACCTCCCATCAGTAATGCACGCGCTTCTTGATGACGTGGTTGTTAAACAGCGTCACAACAAGAATGATGCCGAAAAGGATCAGCGCAGCAGCGGATGCACGACCCTGGCTGTTGGTGCTGAGGGCATCGTAGATGAAGCCGACCATGGTATTCAAACGGCCCGCATCATCCGGGGGACCCATGTTTTCACCGAAGATACCCACGATGCTGGTATACTCCTTGAAGCCGCCGATGAAACCGGTGATGATAACATAGGCCAGCATGGGAGAAAGCAGCGGCACGGTGATATGGGTAAAGACACGGCGGCGGGGAGTACCATCCACCTTGGCCGCATCGTAATACTGCTTATTGATACTCTGCAGCCCCCCCAGCAGCACCAGGATCTTGAACGGCAGAGCGTTCCAGACGATATAAACCACCATGACCGTCATGTTGGCAAAGTAGCTTGAGCCGTAATTGATCCAGTTGATGGGCTTGCCGCCGAAGAACTCAATGACGTTGTTGATGATGCCCGCGGTAATGATCAGTTCATTTTCGGTGCCGTAGAAGGAGCCGACGATATTGAACATGGCTGCGAACACCATGCCAATGGCAATGGAGTTGGTAACATAGGGCAGGAAGAAGATGGTCTGCAGACCCTTCTGCAGGAATTTGATAGAATTCAGCGCCACGGCGATCAGCAGCGCCAGCAGCGTGGAAATGGGAACCGTCAGCACGCAAAGCAGGACGGTATTTTTCAGACAGTTGAGGAAGCGCTTATATTCCAGCACCTTGGTAAAGTTGCCGATACCAAACTGGAACTGCATTCCCGCAGCCGCCTTCAGACCGCTGTAATTTTCCAGGAAGGCCATACGGACGGTGTTGAAAATAGGCCAAACCGTAAATACAAGCAGCAACGCGATGGCCGGGGCCAGATATAGCCAGGCCTTCCACTGTTGTTTGTTGTCGACCATGTTATTTCACCTCGTAACGGATCCGTTCCTCGGTTTCCTTATTAAATAAGAAGAACTTATGGGGCTTGATGGAATAGCTGACCGTCTTTGCGGTAATATCGATCTTGTTATCCGCATTGATGATGGAGCGGACACTGGGATTGAGGGAGGCGGAATTGGTGGAGACCACACTGACATCACGGCCCATGACCTCAATGTTGCTCAGCTGGCAGTGGAGAGGACCGTTTTCGTCCAGTTCAAAGCCCTCGGGGCGGATACCAACATAAACATCCTGGTCAGCAACACCGGCAACTTCCATGACCACATCTTCGCCAATGCAAACCTTGCCATCCTTTACGGTTCCTTCCAGCACATTGATGGGAGGCGTGCCCAGGAACTTGGCAACAAACAGATTCACAGGATCGTCATAAACCTCCTGGGGTTTGCCGATCTGCTGGACAACACCCAGCTTCATAACCACGATCATATCGGAAATGGACATAGCCTCTTCCTGGTCGTGGGTAACGAACACGGTGGTGATGCCGGTTTCCTTCTGGATCCGGCGGATTTCTTCACGGGTCTGAAGCCGCAGACGGGCATCCAGGTTGGACAGAGGCTCGTCCAGCAGCAGGACCCGGGGCATTTTCACCAGAGCACGGGCAATGGCCACACGCTGCTGCTGACCGCCGGACAATTCACTGGGCTTGCGGTCCATCAGCTCATCGATCTGCACCAGCCGGGCAGCTTCCAGAGCGCGCTTTTCCATCTGCTCCTTGGTCAGCTTGTCCGCGCCCTTCAAATTCTGCAGGGGGAACAGGATATTCTGCTTCACCGTCATATGGGGATACAGCGCATAGTTCTGGAACACCAGACCGATGCCCCGGTTCTCCGTGGACAGGTCCGTTACATCATCAACGCCAAAGAAAATCTTACCGGCAGTAGGCTACTGCAGACCGCTGATCATGTACAGCGTGGTGGACTTGCCGCAGCCGGATGGACCCAGCAGGCCGATGAGCTTACCATCGGGGATTTCAAAAGTGAAATCATTGACGGCAACAACCTCTTTGCCAGCCTTCTTATCCCGGCTGGGGAAAATCTTGGTCAGATTTTGCAGGACGACTTTCATATGAATTCCCTTCCTATATCCATAATTTTTTTAATTTACAATATTAATATGCCTGCCGGGCAGCGCTCTCGGCTGCAATTTTTTTCTGATAGGCGATCAGATCTTCCGTAGTGCGGAAGATGGTCTGGCTGTGGAAGTCCACAACAGCGGTTCCTGCCAGTAAGTCGTGGATGGCGCTGTTGGTGCGGGTAACCGAAATACATACACACTGAGCAATCAGCAGCACGAAAAGAGCAAAGGTTCCGGCCAAACCAACCGTCCCCCAGAAGAGCATCAGCAAGATGTAAACCGGGATCATGGTTTCGATCGTGAACTTGCCCAACAGCGTCCGAACGAACAGCTGCATATGGTTCAGCCTTACCCCATCGGTACGCACCAGGCACAATCCAAATATTTTCTTACCCAGGGTCTGTCCGTTTTTTAAGAAAAGCGGCACTGCAAATTCCATTACCAAAAGGCCCAGCAGAATTCCCAGGGTCGTAATCACCAGCGACAGGTTCATGACCATGTTGTAGGCGTAAATTACCCCGGAATCTGCAGACAATGCAGCGTAAGCATTGTCGTAATTCTGTCGCAATTCCACTGTCATAGCCAGATATTCCTCCTGGCTGATGTCAAAGGTCACACCGTATTGGCTTTCGTATTGGGCATAGGCCGCATCCAGTGTCTGGCTGTGGGTATCATATCCCAAAAGCAATGACAACAGACAGGCAAATCCCACCGCCAGAATTCCGGTGAATATCCCATCGAAAAGCCATGCGGCGATACGCTTCCACAGGCCGGCTTTTTGCAGATCATGTGCCATGAATGAAGATACTCCTTGGGCAGTTTACAGTCTTTAGCATCGTATATTGTAACACAATTCGGAATTAATTTCCACTATTATTTTACATTTCCGATAATATTTATCATGCGCCCCGAAGAGATTCCAGATATTCCAGCGGGACTCGCAGGGTTCCTTTACCGGTTCCAAGGGAAATATCCGGTTTATTTTGCCCATGGAAGTCGCTGCCTCCGCTATGGCGCAAGCCAAAATCATCGGCAATTCGCTCTGCCAACCGGGTAGTAGAGGTATCAAATTTGGGGTACAAGGTTTCCATTCCATCCAGACCGGCCGGCACTGCTTCCGCCAAAAACGCCCGCAGGTCCTCTTCCCGCTTCAAATTCAAAAACGGATGGGCCAGTACGGCTGCCGCGCCAATGAATTTGATAAAGCGGATAATTCTAAGCGCCTCGGGCCGCTGGGGCGGATGGTAGTAGCCCCGCTTCACCGACAAGTATCGGTCAAAGGCATCCTGGACAGAATCTGCATAACCCCGCCGGGCAATTTCCGCACCAATAATGGCCCGGTTCAGCTGTCCCTTAGGGGTAGACGCCTTAATTTCGTCATAATCCACGGCCACTCCCTCTTGATTCAGTGCTTCTACCAATGCCCGGTTGCTTCGGTCTTTGGCTGCAACCAGTTCCTCAAGAACAGACGTAATGGCGTCATAATGCTGAGGCTGTATGAACAAGCCCAGAATGTGCAGTTCCGTTCCATGATAGTCGGTGGAAAACTCGATACCGGGAACCGCTTCCACTTCCCTGCCCTCCGCCGCTGCCAGAAATTTTGGCAATCCGGCAATGGTATTGTGATCACACAGTGCTATGGCACCCAGCCCAATGCTTTCCGCCAGGTCAATCAATTCCTCCGGGGTGCAGGTGCCGTCAGAAAAGGTGGAGTGGGTATGCAGATCGCAAAACATTTTCATAAGCTGTCTCCCGTTTCTTTTTCTTTCATTATATATTATGGAACTGGAATGTCAAATGGGTGCCCACTCTTTTTTGCTCTTTTTTATTGTGCTTATTGCACAGTTTCCAGTCGTCACAGCCTTTCATTTTGTACGAATCGTTCATTCCCAAGGGCCGTTTTTGTGTTTTTCTCTTGATTTTTTATCAAAAAGTGATATCATGCAAAACAGGGTACTCGATATATGCTCATAATAGGGTTGAGCGTTTCTACAAACCACCTGAAATGGTTGTCTACCGAACCTGCTTTCGGGCGATTGGCCCGTTTCTTCCCGGAGTTCTCCCCGGGAAATTTGTACTGCCAAAGAAATGGAGAGAAACAATATGAAGTATGTATGCGAACTTTGCGGAATGATTTATGACGAAGATCTGGGTGATGCCCGGCACAACATCCCTGCCGGCACCAAGTTCCAGGATCTTCCCGAGGATTACGAATGCCCCGGCTGCTACTCTGAGCGGCAGGCATTTTCTCCTCATAAATTTGTCCGGGCCAACCGGGTTGCTTCCCCCGTGGAAATGCCCTCTCTGGCTTGCACTGATGCCAAGGACATTTCCGATAAGTAACCAAAAACGTCCTGCCAATTGGCAGGACGTTTTTATCATCGTTGTAAAGGTGGCAGAGAAACGATTTGCACCCTTTGCGCAATCTGTACGATCTCGTCAACACTCTCTGCATAGTTTCTGCTGATCCAAACGCGGCTCACCGCCTCGATCCCGCTGACAATGTATTCCGATCGATATCTTTGCTCCACCGGATCCTCCGACCAAATCGGCATCGTTTCCGGGAGCAGAACAGCAAATTTCTCATGCAGTCGCTCTTGAAATCCATGGTGGTGTAATAGGATAAAGCAGTCCGCATGACTCTTTATAAATTCAAAGTGATGCCGCAGTTGTTCATCCAGGCCCATTTCCTGGATTTCCTGATGATACTGTGCGCACATCTGATCCAGGCAAAAGTCGACCACATCCTCGCGTAATTCAAAATTCCGGTAAAAGGTCTTTCGGCCAACATCCGCTTTTTGGCATATTTCCTTCACCGTGATCCGTTGGAACGGTTTTTCTTTCATTAGGCTAAACAGTGCTTCCGCAATCAGCTGTTGACTCAGCAGCGCTGTCTTATTTCCCTTTTTCAAATACATAAAAATGCCCCACTTCCTTTGAAAATGTGTCAGTTGGCCAAACACTATTGCTTTCTGATGATTTCTTATGATATGATATCACAAACAAAAAAAGCGATACAAGTGTGTCGTTATTTTGTATTTCAAATAAAATTGCACAGTCTAAATGCAACAAACGATTTTCTGTATGCTGTGCAAAATGGCAATTGACAGTTCCCCCTCCGTCTTCTAAAATATATGGTAAGAAGATATGCACTTCTAAAACTCATTTTTACTTTGGAAGGTGACACGTATGTATCGAATTTTAGAACTGAACCCCCAGCTGCAGAGCTTCGCAGGCGATATCGACCTGCGCATGTTCCTGTACCGCTCTACCAAAAACCGCATTCTGGGTGAAGGCCAGACTCTGAATGATTTTGCCAACGCACACAATTACTACGGCTTCCACCATGTGGACGGCGGTTGGTACTACCGGGAATGGGCACCCTCTGCCTATGCTCTGTACCTGGAAGGTGAATTCAATAACTGGAACCAGACCAGCCATCCTCTGAAGAACATCGGCAACGGCAACTGGGAACTGTACCTGGAGGGCGACAATGCTCTGTGGGAAGGCTGTAAGGTCAAAACCGTTGTGGATGCCAATCTGACCCGCACTGAGCATCTGCCGCTGTACACCCGCCGTGCCGTGCAGAACAAGACCAACAACTCCTTCGAGGCAGAGGTCGTGGATGACAAGAAGGCCTTCGATTGGACCGACAAGGATTTTAAGGGCGAAGAGCAGCTCTACATCTACGAAGCCCACGTGGGTATGGCCCAGGAAGAGGGCCGTGTGGGCACCTACCGGGAATTTGCCGACATTACCCTGGAGCATATTAAGAAGGCCGGCTACAATACCATTCAGCTGATGGCCATTATGGAGCATCCCTACTATGGCTCCTTCGGCTACCAGGTGTCCAATTTCTACGCTGCCTCCTCCTGGTTCGGCAAGCCCGAGGATCTGAAGTATCTGGTGAACAAAGCCCACTCCATGGGCATCCGGGTGTTGCTGGATCTGGTCCACTCCCACGCTGTCAAGAACACTGCCGAGGGCATCAATATGTTCGACGGCACCACCTGGCAGTTCTTCCACGACGGCCAGAAGGGCGAGCATCCCGCCTGGGGCACCAAGTGCTTCGACTACGGCAAGACCGGTGTCATTCACTTCCTGCTGTCCAACCTGAAGTTCTGGATGACCGAGTACCACTTCGACGGTTTCCGTTTCGACGGTGTCACCTCCATGCTGTACCACGACCATGGTCTGGGTACCGATTTCAACGACAACAGCAAGTACTTCTCCTACAACACCCATACCGAGGCCATTACCTATCTGCAGCTGGCCAATGAGCTGATCCGTCAGGTGAATCCCAACGCCATCACCATCGCCGAGGATATGTCCGGTATGCCCGGCATGTGCCTGCCCATCGAGGATGGCGGTGTCGGTTTCGACTACCGTCTGGCCATGGGTCTGCCCGATATGTGGATCAAGGCCGTGAAGCAGCAGGACGAATTCTGGGACATCAACAAGATGTGGGGCGACATGTGCCTGCGCCGTCCCGGTGAGGGTACCGTGGCCTACGTGGAATCCCATGACCAGGCTCTGGTTGGCGACAAAACCATGATTTTCCGTCTGGCAGATGCCGCCATGTACACCGATATGGACAAAGCCTGTCACAATCCTGTCATTGACCGGGCCATTGCCCTGCATAAGATGATCCGCCTGTTTACCCTGGCCGGCGGCGGTGAGGCTTACCTGAACTTCATGGGCAACGAATTCGGTCACCCCGAATGGATCGACTTCCCCCGGGAGGGTAACGGCTGGAGCTTCCATTACTGCCGCCGTCAGTGGAGTCTGAAGAACAACGGTTTCCTGAAGTACCAGTGGCTGAACGACTTTGACGAGGATATGGTCAAGGTCACCAAGGAGAACGGTATCTTCAACCAGCGGATGGCAAACCTGCAGCTGATGAAGGGTCCCGAGCAAATGCTGGCGTTCGCCCGGACCAACCTGCTGTTCGTCTTCAACTTCCATTCCTCCAATTCTCTGCAGAACGTGCTGATTCCCGTGTATCCCGACACCAAGGAGTACACCGTGGTTATGTCCAGCGACGACGAGAAGTACGGCGGCTTCAGCCAGGTCCAGCACATGACCTATGAAACCAAGGTTTTCGACGGACAGAAGTACATTGAGCTGTATATCCCCGCACGTACCGCCATCGTGCTGAAGGAAACCAAGGAAGAACCCAAGAAGCCCGCTGCCAAAAAGGCTCCCGCAAAGAAGCCCGCAGCAAAGAAGCCTGCCAAGAAGGCAGAATGATTTCCAAAAAAGAACCTGCGTGGCCAGTCGGTCACGCAGGTTTCACTGTAAAAAGCTGTCATCCTGAGCGGAGCGCAGCGTAGTCGAAGGATCTTCGCACGATTTTCCTGCAATGCAGATCTGTAGTGCGAAGATCCCTCGACTCCCGTTGGTCCCTCGGGATGACAGTGTTTTTTTATTATCGAGATACAGATTTTTCTTTTTAGTAATAAAGCAAGTCAGAATAGGTGGGATAGGGCCAGTAGGACTTATCCGTCAGACTTTCCAGGATGTCTGCTTCGGAACGAAGAGTCTCCATGGCAGGAATTACCACATCATGATAGTATTCCGAGGCTTTCTGGGCGCCGTAAGGAACTTCCCTGAGAATCTGCCGCAGGGAGTCCACCGCATCATACAGACTGTCCGTATGCCGGGACAGCTTATCTGTCAGCACGCCCTCGGTCCGACAGGGAATGCCCAGATTCTTTTTGGTGCTGAGCCCCTGGCACAGGCTGTGGGTATAGTGCAGGGCCGCAGGGAGAATCTGACGCACCGCCATATCCACCATGGTTCTGGCTTCGATGTTCACGATCTTATTATAGGCCTCCATGTGGATGGCGTGTCGGGCCCGAAGTTCGTTTTCTGTAAAGATACCGTGGCGGGTCACCAGGTCGATATTCTTCTCGCTGGCATAGGTGGTCAGCGCTGCAGCGGTAGAGGGCAGGTTGCTCAAGCCACGGTGGACCGCCTCCAGCTTCCATTCCTCCGCATAGCCGTTTCCGTCAAAGAGGATCCGCTGATGATTGGTGAAGGTTTCGCAGACCAGGTCATGCAGAGCCTTATCGAAGTCCTCGGCCTTTTCCAGAATGTCGGCAAACTGAGCCAGCTCCTCCGCCATGATGGTATTCAAGGCAATGTTGGGCTCGGCGATAGACTGGGAAGAACCCAGCATACGGAACTCAAACTTGTTGCCCGTGAAAGCCAGGGGGCTGGTACGGTTCCGGTCGGTGGTGTCCTTGGGAATTGCGGGCAGAACGTCCACACCGATGCGGAGCATGCTCTTCTCCGGAGCGGTATAATTGGTGCCGTCGATGATGGAGCGGATGATGGCGTTCAGCTCATCTCCCAGGAATACGGAAATGATGGCAGGAGGTGCTTCATTGGCACCAAGACGATGATCGTTGCCCGCGTAAGCCACGGTACACCGAAGGAAATCCTGATATTCGTCCACACCCTTCAGGAAGGCTGCCAGGAACAGCAGGAACCGTGCGTTCTGGCTGGGGGTCTTGCCGGGGCTGAACAGATTCTTGCCGGAGTCTGTGGCCAGGGACCAGTTGTTGTGCTTGCCGGAGCCGGAAATGCCGGCGAAGGGCTTTTCATGGAGCAGGCACACAAGATTGTGCTTGGCGGCACATTTTTTCATGATCTCCATGATCAGCTGGTTGTCATCGCAGGCGGTGTTGGCATCGGTATAGATGGGTGCCAACTCATGCTGACAGGGGGCACCCTCGTTGTGCTTGGTCTTGCTGAGGATACCCAGCCGCCACAGCTGCTCATCCAGATCCTTCATAAAGGAGGAGACCCGGGTACGGATGGTGCCGAAGTAGTGGTCATCCAGCTCCTGGCCTTTGGGGGGCTGGGCACCGAAGAGGGTCCGGCCGGTCAGCCGCAGATCTTCCCGCTGGGCATACAGGTCCTTGGGCAGCAGAAAGTATTCCTGCTCGGCACCCACGCAGCAGATGACCCGCTGGGTCTCGTTGTCGCCAAAGAGCCGCAGGATCCGCAGAGCCTCCCGGCTGACCTCGTCCATGGACCGCAGCAGCGGGGTCTTCTTATCCAGGGATTCGCCGGTGTAGGAGAAGAAGCAGGTGGGAATGTACAGGCTGCCATCCTTGACAAAGGCACAGGAAGTGGGGTCCCAGGCAGTGTAGCCCCGGGCCTCGAAGGTGGCACGGAGACCGCCGTTGGGGAAGGAAGATCCGTCGGACTCGCCCTTTACCAGCTCTTTTCCGGAGAATTCCATGATGACCCGACCGTTGCCGGTGGGGGAAATGAAGGAATCGTGCTTCTCGGCGGTAATGCCGGTCATGGGCTGGAACCAGTGGGTATAGTGGGTGGCACCCTTTTCAATGGCCCAGACCTTCATGGCCTCGGCAATCTCGTTTGCCACATCCAGAGGCAACTGGGCGCCGGTGCTGATGCAGGTCTTCCAGGCATTGAAAATAGGCTCCGGCAGACGCTGGCGCATAGTAGCTTCATTAAACACATCGCTGCCGAAAATTTCGGGAACATTCAGAAAATCACCCATGGCAATCGTCCTTTCCGATGACGGTGAAGGGATCACAAATTGCATCCCATAATACATAATATAACTATACCAAAAATTTAGGCATTTTCAACCCAAAAGTGAGAAGTGATTATGCAGTAAAAACATTTGTCTTTTCCCAGGGGTTTTGTGCATTTCTCCAATTTATCAGAATAAAGTGATAAAAATGAATTTTTGCGCAATCCGATATTGCATTTTTGAGGTTCCAGGCATATAATATTCCCAGATTTAACGAGAAATCCCGAAAGGAATGATAGAATGAGTTACTATTCTTGCATGTCCAGAGCAGAATTGGAGAAAGAATACCAGCAGGTTCTTGCATCTTACGAGGCTGTGAAGGCAAAGGGTCTGAATCTGAACATGGCCCGTGGTAAGCCTGCCAAAAAGCAGCTGGATCTGGTCAGCGATATTTTGACGGTACTTAGCACCCCCGAGGACTGCTTCGATGGGGACATCGACTCCCGGAACTACGGTGAGCTGGCCGGTCTGCCCTCCGCCCGTGCCTACTGGGCAGAAATTCTGGGCTGTCAGCCTGCAGAGATCTTCGTGGGCGGTGCCGCTTCTTTGAACATGATGTGTGACATCGTTTCCCGTGCTTTCACCCACGGTTTGCTGAACAGCCCCCGGCCCTGGTGCAAAGAGGAAAAGATCAAGTTCCTCTGCCCTGCCCCCGGTTATGACCGTCATTTCCAGATCGGTGAATTCTACGGTGCGGAACTGATCTACATTCCCATGACCCCCACCGGTCCCGATATGGACATGGTGGAGGAATATGTCAAGGATCCCCAGGTGAAGATGATCTGGGTGGTTCCCAAGTATTCCAATCCCGACGGTATCATTTTCTCCGACGAGACCATCCAGCGCTTCGCCAATCTGAAACCCGCCGCTCCCGACTTTGCCATCATCTGGGACAATGCCTACTGCATCCATGAGTTTGAGGGTGAGTATGTTCCCTTCCCGGATATCATCAAGATGTGCGCCGATGCCGGTCGTCCCAATATGGTCTTTGAATTCGCCTCCACCTCCAAGATCACCTTCGCCGGCGGCGGTACCAGCTGCATGGCCGCAAGTATTGCCAACATCAACTACTTCACCGGTGTTTTCGGTGTGCAGATGATTTCCTATGATAAGGTCAACCAGCTGCGCCACGTAAAGTATCTGCGCGATAAAGCCCACACCCTGGAGATCATGAAGCGTCACGCTTCCATTATGGCTCCCAAGTTCCGCTGCGTTTCCCGCTGGCTGAACCAGGAGATCAAACCTCTGGGCTTTGCCCGGTGGGTGGACCCCAAGGGCGGATACTTCGTCAGCCTATACACCATGCCCGGTACCGCCAAGCGGACCTGGCTGCTGTGCAAAGAAGCCGGTGTCATTCTCACCACCGCCGGTGCGGCCTACCCCAACAGCTACAACCCCAACGATGACCACCTGCGTATCGCCCCCAGCCTGCCCCCTGTGGAGGATCTGGAAAAGGCAATGGAAGTGCTGACCATCAGCCTGAAGCTTTCCGCTCTGGAAAAGCTGCTGAACAAGTAATTTCTGAAAGAGATGCACAAAATGTGCATCTCTTTTCTTTTTTTTACAATTTATCTATATTTTCCCGCAAGGATGTGTTAAACTGAATATAACCATATTTTAAGGAGGGTACAAAGTTGAGATCTATTGTCAATCTGAATGAAAACTGGCTGTTTGCCAAGACTCCCGAAATTCCCGCCCAGCTGCCTGCTGACTGGGAGCAGGTCAATGTCCCCCACTGCTGGAACGCTGTGGACGGCCAGGACGGCGGTGCTGACTACTTCCGCGGTACCTGCCAGTACGCCAAGGAAATCAAGAAGGCCGATCTGCCCGAGGCTGACCGTTACTTCCTGGAAATTAACGGCGCAAACTCTTCCGCCGATGTGACGCTCAACGGCAAGCATCTGGCACACCACGACGGCGGCTACTCCACCTGGCGTGTGGATCTGACCGATGCTCTGGCAGAGGAAAACCTGCTGGTGGTTTCCGTGGACAACGCTGCCAACAACTACGTCTATCCCCAGATGGCTGACTTCACCTTCTACGGCGGTCTGTACCGGAATGTGAACCTGATTTGTGTGAAGGAAAGCCATTTCGATCTGGAGTACTACGGCACCCCCGGCATCAAGGTCACCCCCGTGATGGCAGACAAAGATGCCAAGGTTACCGTGGAAGTGTTCACCACCGGCAAAACCGAAGAACAGTCTTTCCGCTACACCCTGCTGGCCGCTGACGGCAAGGAGCTGTCCGGCTACGAAGGCAAGGAAGCCAAGATCAACTTCATGATCCGCTCCGCACACCTGTGGAACGGTCGGAAGGATCCCTACCTGTACTCCGTTAAGGCAGAGCTGCTGGAGGGCGAAGAAGTCATCGACTGTGTTTCCACCCGTTTCGGCTGCCGCAGCTTTGAAATTGATCCCGAGCGTGGCTTCATCCTCAATGGCGAGGAATATCCCCTGCGGGGCGTTTCCCGTCACCAGGACCGTTGGAGCATCGGCAACGCACTGCTGCCCGAGCACCACGAAGAGGATATGGAGCTGATCTGTGAGGTCGGTGCCACCACCATTCGCCTGGCCCACTATCAGCATGACCAGTACTTCTATGATCTGTGTGACGAGAAGGGCATGGTCATCTGGGCCGAGATCCCCTACATTTCCAACCATATGCCCACCGGCCGGGAAAACACCATTTCCCAGATGAAGGAACTGATTGTCCAGAACTACAACCACCCCTCCATCGTAGTCTGGGGCCTTTCCAACGAGATCACCATGAACGGTGCCGGCGACAAGGATCTGCTGGAAAACCACCATATTCTGAACGATATGGTTCATGATATGGACAAGACCCGTCAGACCACCATGGCCGTTGTTTCCATGTGTTCCATGGATGAAGCTTATGTCCGCATTCCCGATGTGGTTTCCTACAACCATTACTTCGGCTGGTACGGCGGCGAAACTTCCATGAACGGTCCCTGGTTCGATGAATTCCATAAGAAGTACCCCAATCAGCCCATCGGCGTTTCCGAGTACGGCTGCGAAGCTCTGAACTGGCACACCTCTGAGCCCCGCCAGGGTGACTACACCGAAGAATACCAGGCTTACTACCACGAAGAGCTGATCAAGCAGCTGTTCACCCGTAAGTATCTGTGGGCTACCCACGTATGGAATATGTTCGACTTCGGTGCCGATGCCCGTGCCGAGGGCGGCGAGAAAGGCGAGAACCACAAGGGTCTGATGACCTTCGACCGCTCCTACAAAAAGGATGCCTTCTATGCCTATAAGGCATGGCTGAATCCCGAGCCCATGGTCCACATCTGCGGCA
>JAZSHO010000138.1:0-7142 GCA_045533345.1 Faecousia sp.
TTCACAGGTGGGTGCCACTGCCGCGGTGGTTTCCTTCATATCGTGGCCGGTGGCAGCCACGTCTTCCGTGTAGCTGTCGCCACAGGCTCCGCAGGTGAAGGTCTTCACGCCGGTGGTTTCACAACCGGGTTCGGTGGTGACGATGCCTGTGTCATAGCCGTGCGTCGTTTCTGCATTCTTTGCATCACAGTTGTCGCGGGTACAGTCGTACCAGTGGGTGGTTTCGCCCTGGGTCAGAGTGTCTGCCCATTCATGATCCAGAGGAGCGCCATCTTCAAAGGTTTCCGTGCCCTTGGCGCCGCAGATACAGCTGTAATAGTAGGTTGCAGCTGCGGTGCAGGTGGCATCGGTGCACTTATAGGTATCTTCGACCTTCTTTTGGCCATAGGTGTGAGGAATCACAGCAACATCCTGCACATCCTTGGTCTGTTCGCTGGCCCAATCCACATCGAAGGTTGCGGTGTAGGTGGTGGTGCCCATGACGGTACAGGTAGCAGGAATTGTGACCTGGCCGTTTACCGTTGCAGTTGCGGTTTCCTCATGACTTGCGTCATTGCCGCAGACATGCTTGGCAGTACAGCTCTTGCCGTCTGTGCTCCAGGAGTAAGAAACCGTCCAACTGTGGTTCTTCGCAGGAATATCCTGCACATCCTTGGTCTGGGTGGTGGCCCAGGTTACGCCAAAGGTTGCGGTATAGGTGGTCCAGCCCTTTTCGGTGCAGGTGGACGCAGTCTTTTCTGCCGCGCTGATGTCTGCAGATGCAGATACCTTGTGGGTTACGTCATGTTTACAGATACCCTCTGCCTTGCAGGAGGAGCCATCGTCGGCCCAGGTGTAAGTCACCTCATAGTCATGCCCCGTGGCCTTTGCAATCCAGCTGTCCTTTGCGATTTCATTCGCACCATTGGCATCAGAGAAGTATTTGCTGCAGACAGAGCAGGTCCAGTATGCAGAATTACCTTCTTCTTCACAGGTAGCTGCCTTTTCCACTGTTGCGGATAAGGTATGGCCCTTTGCCGCAATATCCTGTACATCCTTGGTTTGGGTGGTCGCCCAGGTTACGCCAAAGGTTGCGGTATAAGTGGCCCAGCCCTTTTCGGTGCAGGTGGGTGCAGTCTTTTCTGCAGAGGTGATGGTTGCAGTCGCGTTTTCCTTATGAGCATTGTTGTACTCACAAATACGCTCTGCGGTGCAGGTAGAACCGTCTTCTGCAAAGTTGTAGGTAGCTGCACCCCACTTATGGGCAGTATCAACGGTGGGGATATTCTGCACATCCTTGGTCTGGACAGCTGCCCAATCCACATCAAAGGTTGCGGTATAGGTGGTCCAACCCTTTTCGGTGCAGGTGGGTGCAGTCTTTTCTGCAGAGGTGATGGTTGCAGTCGCGTTTTCCTTATGAGCATTGTTGTACTCACAAATACGCTCTGCGGTGCAGGTAGAACCGTCTTCTGCAAAGTTGTAGGTAGCATCAAGCCACTTGTGGGCAGTGCCGTCGGCCTGCACAACAACAGCCTCAACAGTGGTTTCTGCAGTACAATTCTCATCACTGTAAAGCTTGCCGCAAACGGAACAGGTCCAGTATGCAATGTTACCGTCCTCGGTGCAGGTTGCAGCCTTTGCTTCGGTAGCGGTTGCATTGTCCTTACAGGTAGAGATTGCCTCGGTACAGTTCTCGTTGTCACAGATGTGGTCGTTATTTGCATCTGTCTCGGAGTGACCGGTAGCAGCGACTACCTTCTCTTCTTCGGAAATTTCGATAGTACATGCTTCATCGGAGAAGATCTTTTCACAAACAGAGCAGGTCCAGTATGCGATATTACCGTCTTCCGTACAGGTAGCAGACTTTGCTTCGGTTGCATCCGGAGTATGGCCACTTGCGCAGGGATCCGCGGTCCACACGTTCAAACCGTTTTCGTTGGTTGTACCAACAACCGTACCGGAAAGCTCTACGTACTGGTCGGGCTCATTTGCAGTAGCATCAGCCTTTAGACCCTTCATGGAAACAATCTTCACACTTGCTGTGTCTGCACTATGGTCCGAAGGACTCACACGATACTCTTTGATCGTACCAGAGGTGGCAGGAGTACCTATCTTAATGGTACCGGTACCGGTCAAATAGTTATAACCATTGTCATAATGCTTGAGATATTTATAAGATTGATCTGCGGCAGGCGTCAGGTTTTCATCAACCAGCGAATCGGTCACATACAGCCCGCCATTGGCGATCAACGTTCCGTCTACATTCAGCTTGGCGCTGCCTACATTGCCAATATTGAAATGGCTGTAGCCAGTAATATTGACAGGATAGCCGATAACATTGTAGCCCAAACGTGTACCATCCGTAGACAGGTTTGTGCGGTAGTCATAGTCGTTCAGACGGTAGAATACCAGCTTTCCGTTGCCGGTGATTTCCAGCTTGCCGCCGCCCATCACATCCACAACCGCACCGGGGAGCATCTTGAACATATGCTGAACGCTCATGTTACCCGCAATTTCAATCCGCCAGCCGTTGGCCAGAGGCATTACAACATCTGCCGAATTCATCTTAAGGGTATAAGACGATACCAGCTTAGCCGTCATAGAAAGAACGAAGGAATTTGTTTTTGCGGAAGATCCTGCATCCACACGGAATACAACCTGTCCCAAAGTGGAATCAAAATATTTTGTAACCGTACCGTCAGTAACGGTAAAACAACAATTGCTGGGACCAAAGACAGACAGCGTTGCTGTGGAGATTTCGTCATACCGAACGGCCAGATGTCCCTGCAGCCGGGCACCCGGCTCATACTTGGTCTTTGCCCGTATGGAATTCAGATAGTATGCGTTCAGAGGCATGACATCGTCGGATTCAACCAATCCCTGCATAGCCTGGGGGTGGGGAATACCGATTATATCGGCGAACTCATGGATTACCGCACCGGAGGCACCATCGCTGCTACCCTTAGCAAGGATAGTGCCGGTTCCCTGCACATAGCCGTAGCTATAGAGTGCACCGCTGGTGTTCACCGTTACTACGCTGCTGCCTGTCAGGTTCATGCCGCCTTGCACAGAGGAATGGCCGCCGGAACCGGAATTCTGATGTCCGGAGAGCAGCAATGTGCCGTTCACCGTCATATTTCCGTTCACAGTCAGCGTGGCGTACGTAGTAACGCCGGCGGGAGTAATGTCCATGATAGGCTGATACTCCCCGTCCGCTGTGGTAAATACTTCTTTTATACCACAGGGCACTACCAGCACTTCCCCGCTGGGGATTTCAAAGTTGCCCTTGATGGTCATATTGCCCAGCAGAACCACCTCTCCATCAGCTGCAAAGGCATCGGCCAGAGAGGTATAGAATGCGGTACAGGCATGATTTCTGGCAATATAGTGGCCGCTAATCGTTTGAGCTGCACCACTGGTGTCCAGATAAGTATACGCTCCTTCTTCCGCATCCGCATCATACGTCACCTGGTTGGGTACAAAGACAGGATGTACTTCGATGTCCTTGGTCAAGGTGTATGTATATGTGGGCGTATAGTGCATCGTCCCATCTGCCTTCCATCCCAGCAGCCGGTAATTGGCCGGAGCCGTAACGGTCATGCTCATGGCCTGGCCGGTGGGGAATGCCAACGTTGCGGGGTTACCTGCTGCATCCAGCAGGTTGCCTGTGGCATCCACGCTGTAGGTCACACCGTTCAATACCAGACGGCCGCCGGACAGGGGGGTTCCCAAATTATCCTGGAATGTGGTGGACTGGGTATAATTCACCGCATTATACTCAACGGAAAAGTCGGAAATCGATGCATTGTAGTTGTAATTAAAACTACCATTGCCGCCGCCGAGCTTATATTCTTCTTCACTCATCCATCCGTTGGTATAAATATACAGATATTTTCCTGCGGCCAGGGTATGCGTGACTGTGCCACTGGCGTCTGCATACACGGTTTTGGTTGCTGCGATTGTCGCAAAGGCTTCTGTCCCGGATGCAGACTCATAAACATGTAAATTCGGAGTATTCGTGCTGCCGCCAGAACAGCTGTTTGTATAGTTGAATGTAATGATACAGTTTTCCTTGGCATAAATCCGAATCACATCGGACAGCATATTGGCATAGGTCCAGCTTCGGGCCATACTGGATTCATATTCACCGGTAGCCTTACCGGACGCAGAAATTGCCACAGAGCTACTCGAGCTAGCTTGCCACTGCAGCCAAGGCACCAACTGGATATCAAACATGCCAACCACTTTATCCGGATCCGTCACGGTATAGTAGCATAAGTCCGTACCACTATACTTACTCGCCACATAGCTACTGTCCGCACTGTGAAGATAGTAAGAATTAATAGCCACCAACTGATCCTTGGTCTTGGAAGAGCCTTCCCCCGTTGTGGCAATTGCATACAACGGATCCGCGACAAATTTCGCGGTAACATTACCGGAAGTAGCAAAGGCCGCAGCATTTACAGTGGCGGTTTCATACACCTTGGTGTCGCCCAGATACCATCCGTCGAAATGGTAATTGCCCGCCGGAGTCGCAACCAGCTTATAGGTTGCGGTGGATGCGGCAGTCTTGGCAATATCCTGTGTTACCGTTGCACCGTCAAGGGTATAGCTACCGTTGGTAGCGGGCTTAAAGGTGACGGTGATCTGCTGGACTTCCAGCTTAATGTTGGAAAGAGTAACCTTGGTGGTATTCGCAGCCGTTGTGGAAGAGGCAGCCGCGAGAGTCACCGAAGCACCGTTGTCCAAGGTCTTGGAGAAGCTACCATTGGAAGTCTTACCCTCGCCCGCAATGGTAAAGCTACCGCCGTTCAGAGAAAGGGTGTAGTCAAAAGAAAGCACCTGTGTACTGCCGGAGTTGTTTTGGAACACCAGTGTACCATCGGTTGCCGTATAAGTGGGGTTGCAGCCACCGGAGGAGGCGGTTGTACCCTCCCAAACAGCACCGCCGGCGCTGGCAGTCCAATCCTTGGCACCGGAGCTTTCAGCTGTCAGTCCGGTTACTCCAATCGTTCCACCAAGGCTGGCTGCAGCAAAAGTAGTAACCGTCAGTGTGCAGACCAGCAGTATTGCTACCACAAGGGCAGCAATACTGCTGTTTCTTCTTTGTTTCATTTTCTTATGCATAGATAAACCCTCCATAACACCTCAAGGTGCTTGGGTGCGCTTTAGTACAATATGCCGTACCAGGAATCCCTGGACGATCATAGCAAGGGAGCATACTGCAAGCCAGGACAATACCCAGAAAACCCGGGGATCATCCGAGAACAGTTCCAATAAATATCGGACAAATCCGTAGAAAATGAGAGAATTTGCGAAAATCATGCCGTTTGCTTGATACTGATGCTTTTTGCCGTAGTACAAACCCCAATAGGTCACCGCCACGCCAAGAACGATGATGCAGGGCTGGAGCGGGAACACCGTCATTCCGGACAAAGGATTCACCAGTCCCCAGTTCTCCGGCTTGCCTGCGCAGCAGCCCTGGATCCAGCAGGGAATCGTCACGAAACCGTGGTGAAAGAAAAAGTAGGGGGTAAGCAGGTCACACAAATTCCATGTGTCTATCTTGCAGAAACGGGAAAGAATCCAGCAAAGCAGCGGCAGGAACATAATGGACCGGAAGGACGCAACGGCGCCACTGCCGAAAATGGCAATGTCCACCTTCGTCCAGGTTGTGGATGTCAAGTTGAACACCAGAAAAAAGCTGGCAAGGCAGAATACAAAGGATTTCAGCCAGCCAAGGCCATACTTTCTGCCATGCGCCGTATTCAGCAAGATACTAAGGTACAAAGACACCGTGCCGAATACAGAATATACTTGCGCCCTGGTTGCTCCGCTGATTTCCACATGCAGAAGTTCTATCACCAAGCAGCAAAAAACACAAATTGCTACGATAACAAAGGGGACCAACTGAAGCCATTGATATGACTTCGATTGCTTCTTAAACCCTTTGGAACCAATAAATTGAAACATCACGAAATCAATTATTCATTTCAAAAGGAATTTTTCTGACAACGGGACCATTTTCGCTGATGTCCAAGGCCACAGCAATTTCACCTGTGTTAGTCTGGACACCCAAGCTACCCATAGTCTTGTAGCTGCCCAGAGCATTGGCAACAGTACCGTCGGTGAAACATGTATCCTTGTCAATATTGTCCTTGACCATGTCACTATTACTATCAATGGTTTCCATAATGTTCAGATATCCATCAAGGTCCTTCATCGCCTGCGTCTGCATATACTCAGTCAACTTATCAGTGCCTAAGTCCTGTAATGCTTCAGTCAGCGCGTTTGCGGCACCATTCACATCCGTGACTCCATCAAATGCCGACGCAGTATTCTTATGGAACGTAGCGGCAGCGTTCTCGCCACAATACTGCGCATAACCTTCGATGAGAGCATACATGGTTGCCACGGAAGTAGCACTACCCACATCTTCGTTACCCATCATACCAAAAACAGCATCTATAACTTCTTGCTCATCTCCTGTTTTTAGTGCATCACTCACCGTATTTCTGATTGTTTCTTTGTTATTTGCTGTCGTATTTGCCACATACAGAACTGCAGCATTACCAACTGTAGTAGGGTCGTCCTGCTTCCATTCCGGATTCTGAGCCATAAAGGTTTCCATGCCACTACCATAAACGCTGAAGTTGCCGTTACTGACCATATTACTCAAAGTCTTCGTCAGCATATTAACTTCATTCAGCAGTTCCTCCTCATTGCCTACGTAGCCAGTATCCGCATAGCTTCCGGCACCAGACATTCCGCCCCATCCATCATACTTCACTCGTATAGCTTCGCTGGCTTCCCAGTTTTCGCCGAAAACAGCAGCCATTGCTACATCTACACCGTCACCTTTAATTTCCAACACACCGGCAGAACCCAATTTAACAGCAACAGGGCCATTAATGGTGCCGCCATAATAACCCAGAACCAAGGCATTGCCGATTTCGCTGGCGAGAGAAATATCAGCCTGCATATTTGCCTTCTTCACGTAGCCGGAGTATGCAGGCACAGCAACGCCGCCCAGGATGGCCAGGATGGCGATGACCACGATCAGTTCCACCAGAGTGAAGCCGTCTGCGCTTCTGGACAGGGTGAAGAAGCGCTTGAAATTCTTCTTGAAATTCATATTTATCCTCCTATTTTCGGGGTGGTTT
>JAZSHO010000189.1:0-15779 GCA_045533345.1 Faecousia sp.
CCACCCGCATCGAGGATATGGTGGAAAAGGCTCGCCGCGAGGTGGATCATGTCATCAAGCAGGAAGGCGAGCGTGCCACCTTCGAAACCGGCATCCACAGCCTGCACCCCGAGCTGGTCAAGCTGCTGGGCCGCCAGAAGTACCGCACCTCCTATGGTCAGAACGTCCTGAACCACTCCATCGAAGTGGCCCATATCGCAGGCCTGCTGGCCAGCGAGCTGGGTGAGGATGTGGCTCTTGCCAAGCGCGCAGGTCTGCTGCACGACCTTGGCAAGTCCGTGGACCACGAAATGGAAGGCAGCCATGTGCAGCTGGGCGTGGAACTGGCCCGTAAGTACAAGGAGTCTCCCGCTGTGGTTCATGCCATTGAGGCACACCACAACGATGTGGAACCCCAGACCGTCATTGCCTGCCTGGTTCAGGCAGCTGACGCCATCTCCGCCGCCCGTCCCGGCGCCCGCCGTGAGAACGTGGAGAACTACATCCGCCGTCTGGAGAAGCTGATCGCCGATGGCCGTATCCATCCCACCCGTATCGAGGACATGGTGGAAAAGGCTCGCCGGGATGTGGACCGCACCATCCGTGAGGAAGGCGAGCGTGCCTGCTACGAAACCGGCGTGCACAATCTGAACCCCGAGCTGGTGAAGATCCTGGGCCGCCAGAAGTACCGTACCTCCTACGGTCAGAACGTGCTGAATCACTCCATCGAGGTTGCCCATATCGCAGGTCTGATGGCTGCAGAGCTGGGCATGGATGTGGCCATGGCCAAGCGTGCAGGTCTGCTGCATGACCTGGGTAAGTCCATCGACCACGAGGTGGAGGGCAGCCACGTGCAGCTGGGTGCGGATCTGGCCCGGAAGTACAAGGAAAATCCCGTCATCGTCAACGCCATCGAGGCACACCACGGCGACGTGGAGCCCCAGACCGTCACCGCAGTGCTGGTCCAGGCTGCCGATGCCGTGTCTGCTGCCCGTCCCGGTGCCCGCCGCGAGAACGTGGAGAACTATATCCGCCGGCTCCAGAAGCTGGAAGAGCTGACCGGCTCCTACCCCGGCGTTGATAAGGCCTTCGCCATCCAAGCAGGCCGTGAGGTCCGCATCATGGTCAAGCCCGAGGTTGTTTCCGAGGACAACATGATCCTGCTGGCCCGTGACGTGGCCAAGAAGATCGAGGCTGAGCTGGAATACCCCGGCCAGATCAAGATCAACGTCATCCGGGAAACCAAGGCTGTGGAATACGCAAAGTAAAACGAAAAGCACCGCTGCAAAGCGGTGCTTTTTTTCGTGGGGAGAGAGAAGCGTGGAGAGTGGAGAGTGCTGAGGCTTTGCTTCGCCTACGTCCACCACTGTCATTGCGAGGAGGGCCATCAAAATGGACCGACGTGGCAATCCGCATCCCCTTACAATGTGTGTTGCTGCAGGTAGTACATAAGGAGAACGGATTGCCACACCAGTGTGCGCACTGGTTCGCAATGACGAGTAAATTCGAACGCGAAGCAGAGCCTTATCACTCTCCACTCTCCACACTCCACTCTCCACTCTCTCAACAGGTTTCCCTTTACTTTCTCCCCGGTATCGGGTACAATGGTGGCCAAAGGAGGGATACCATGGCTTTGTTTGACGATCCCAAAAAGGAACTGCGGCGCTTGGAACAGCAGCTGCTGGAGGAAGAGGAAAAATACACGGAAGAGGAAACGCTGGAAGACATTCTGGAGGAATACGGTGAGGCGGACCTTGAAGACTGCTTCGAAGAGGAATATGAGGAGGAATACGTTCCTCAGTACCGGAACTTTGCCAACGATTATGGCCGGGCCATGACCGAGGCCCTCTGGGAAGAGGAACAGGATTCGGACCGGGCGGTCTACCGGGACGATTACCGGGAATCCAAGAAGAAAAAGAAGAAAAGCAGCGTCGGCGAGGTGATTTTCCTCATTCTGCTGGACATCGTTCTCATCGGTATTCTCTACTGGGGGTGGCTGCAGTGGAGAGGATGAAGCCTGTTGGCCGCTTCGCTCCCACGCCCTCGGGCCGGATGCACCTGGGTAACGTCTTTGCGGCGCTGATCGCCTGGCTTTCGGTCCGCAGCCGGGACGGAGAAATGGTGCTGCGGATGGAGGATCTGGATACCCTGCGGACCAGCGCCGAATTCGCGCAGGTGCTGCGGGAGGACCTTGCCTGGCTGGGCCTGGACTACGACCGGGAAACGGCCCCCCAGAGCCAACGCAGCGACGTTTACGATCAGTATTTTGACAGATTACGGGACATGGGGCTGCTGTATCCCTGTTACTGCACCCGCAGTCAGCTTCACGGCGTCAACGCGCCCCATTTGTCCGACGGTACTTACGTTTACCCCGGCACCTGCCGGAATTTGACCCAGCCTCCCAAAAACCGCCTGCCCGCCTGGCGCGTTATGGTGCCGGACAGGGTCTGGACGGTGGAGGATAAAGTCCAGGGCCATTACGAACTGAACCTGGAAACCGAATGCGGCGACATGGTGGTCCGCCGGGCAGACGGAGTTTATGTCTACCAGCTGGCGGTGACCGTGGACGATGGGGAAGCGGGGGTCACGGAAGTGGTTCGTGGCATGGATTTGCTCAGTTCCGCTCCCCGGCAGATGTACCTGCAGGACCTGTTCGGCTTTCCACATCCCGAGTACGGCCATGTGCCTATGCTCCTGGCTCCCGACGGCCGCCGTTTGAGCAAGCGGGACCGCGACCTGGACCTGGGAGAACTGCGTAAGCACGTCAGCCCCGAAAAGCTCATCGGCACCCTGGCCTTCGCCGGAGGTCTCATCGATCAGAACACCGCCATTTCCACTTATGAACTGGCCAAGGAATTCCGCTGGGACAAACTGAAAGGGGACAGCATCTATCTAGATTCCGGGAGCCTAAAAGATTAGCATGTCATTCCGAGGGCCAACGGCCCGTGGGAATCTCCTGGCACCATCTGATTATCTGCAGAGCAGGACGAAATACGTACCGGGAGATTGCCACGTCGCGCAAGCGCTCCTCGCAATGACAGCGGTGGTCTTGGGCGAAGCCCAGCCGTAAGTGCAGTATAATATTAGTTAAAATCAACAAAAAACACCCCGCTCCCTTGCTTTCTTTTGGGAGAGGGTGTATACTGCAAGTATATCCTACAAACAAAGAGGAGGATTTTGTACATGGCACGCAAACCTGTTCTGGTTGTGATGGCTGCCGGCATGGGCAGCCGCTATGGCGGTCTGAAGCAGATCGATCCCGTGGGCAGCTGCGGCGAGGCGATCCTGGACTACTCTGTTTACGATGCATATGAGGCGGGTTTTGAAACCACCGTCATTATTATTAAGGAAGCCATCCGCAAGGATTTCATGGAAACCGTAGGCGCAAGACTGGAAAAGAGCCCTATGGAGATCCGGTATGCTTACCAGGAACTGCACAAGCTTCCCGAAGGCTACGCTGTTCCCGAGGGCCGCACCAAGCCCTGGGGTACCTGCCATGCTGTCCTCTGCGGCAAGGATGCCATCGATGGCGCTCCCTTTGCGGTCATCAACGCCGATGACTACTACGGCAAGGCCGCCTTCAAGGAAATTTACAACTACCTGTCCGCCAACGAAGAGCCTTACGGCTACTGCATGGTGGGATTCCGGCTGGGTAAGACCGTCACCGATAACGGCAGTGTTGCCCGGGGTGTCTGCGTTACCAGCGGCGAGGGCTATCTGACCAAGGTGGACGAACGGACCCACATCGAGAAGTACGACGGCGGCATCCACTATACCGTCGACGGCGAAAACTGGGTGGACCTGCCCGAGGATACCATCGTATCCATGAATATGTGGGGCTTCAAGCCCAGCTTCCTGGAGGAAGTGGAGGCCGGTTTCCCCGTATTCCTGGATAAGGCGCTGGCAGAGAATCCTATGAAGGGCGAATATTTCCTGCCCTTTATGGTGGACAAGCTGATCCAGGCCGGCAAGGCCGGGGTCAAGATGCTGACCTCTCCCGACCAGTGGTACGGCGTCACCTATGCCGCAGACAAGCCCGTGGTGGTGGCGGCGCTGAAGGGTATGACCGAGGATGGCAAATACCCCGACGGACTTTGGAAGTAATGCGAAATTCATAATGTAAAATGCAAAATTTAATCCGCACGCCATTTGGCGTGCGGATTTCTTATAGTAATAAAACCGTGTCATTGCGAGCCAGTGCTCACACTGGCGTGGCAATCCCCCGGACACTTCTGGAATCTTTAGGGGATCGCCACACCAGTCTTCGGACTGGTTCGCGATGACATTCCGTTATTTTGATATAGCGTTTAATTGGCACCCATGAGGATCTGGGCAAGCTCGGAATTGGCATCCAGGATGACGGTCTTTTCGCTTCCGTTGAGGGATGCGGCCAGGGCTTCCAGAGCCAGCTTAAATTCGTAGAATTCCTTCTTCTCATCGGAGTCGTAGGCGGCGGCCAGGAGGCGCATGTACTCTGCTTCGCCCTCGGCCACCAGCTTGGCGGCTTCGGCCTCGGCGTTGGACACGATGATGTCCACCTGCTTGTCCACGTTGTTGCGGATGATGGAGGCATCGTAGTTGCCGTCGGCGGTGTACTTCTCGGCCATCTGGTTCCGCTCGGAGATCATACGGTTGTAAACGGCGTTCAGGTTGCTTTCGGGCAGGTCGAACTGCTTGATCTTCACGTCCTCCACATGGATGCCGTAGGTGGCGGCCAGGGCGTCCACATCGGTGGCGATGTTCTCGTAGATGTCGTTACGCTTGGCACCGTCTTCCATGTTGATGATGTCCGCCTGGGCCAGAGTACCCATGACGGTCTTCAGCTCGTTGTAGGTCAGCGCGTCCAGACGCTGTTCGGCAACGCCGGTGGAACCCAGGGTCTGGTAGAACAACTTGGGATCGGAAATGGACCAGAGGATGTAGCAGTCCACGGTCATATTCTGCTTGTCGGAGGTCAGAACCTCGGAAGGGGGGATGTCGTAGAACTGGGTGGCCTTGGAGAAATACTTCACGCTGTCGATGAAGGGGATCTTAAAGTGCAGACCTGCCTGGTCGGTGGTGTCGATGATCTTGGAGAAGCGAACGGTGCAGGCATACTGATTTTCACGTACGGTGAAGAAGCAGTTGAGAGCCAGAAGCAGGGCCAGGACCAGAATGGTGGTCAAAATTACGCGTTTTTTCATATTAGTTTTCACCTCCGTCGGTGTCAATGAGGCTTTCCAGAGGCAGGAGCATCTGCACGTCAGAGTCACTGCCGCCGGACGTATTGATGAAGAGCTTTACGTTGGGCAGGATATCGGAAATGGCCTCGTAGTACATACGGGAAAGGGTAATGTCGGGATTCAGCGCGTACTCGGCGTACATGGCCTCAAACATGGCCACCTGCTCGATGGCTTCGTTGATACGCTTCTGCCGCAGGTACTCGGCGTTCTGAATCAGCTGGTCCGCCTGGGCCTCTGCCAGAGGAAGCTGGGCGTTCTGATAGGCCTTGGCGTCGTTGATGACGGTTTCCGCCTTCTGCTTGGCGGTTTCCACGGCCTTGAAGGCTTCGATAACCTCTTGGGTGGGAGGCTCGGCGTCCTGGATCTTCACATCCACCAGGGTCAGACCGATGTCGTACTCTTCCAGAATGGCGGAAACCAGATCCTTCACCTGCATCTGGATGTTTTCCTTACCGTCGGTCAGCACTGCGTCCACGGTGGAGGAGCCAACCACGTTACGGACCTGACTCTGGATGAGGTTGCGTAGGATCAGCTCCGGCTGGTTGGAGGAGAAGAGGTACTGAACGGGGTCGGAGATCTTGTATTCCACGAAGAAGTCCACGTTGACGATGTTGTAGTCGCCGGTGATCATGGCGCTTTCGTTTTCGTTGACGTTGTAGCCATAGCCGTCGCTGGTGTAACCCAGTTCGATCTTCTGGTACACATTCACGTCCACCTTATGGACCTTCTGGATACCAAAGGGAAGACGGAAATGGACACCGGCGTCGGTGACGTCGGTCACCTTACCGAAAGTGGTGACCACCGCCTGCTGCTTGTCGTCCACGGTGTAGAAGCAGCTGCCGGCAGCGGCGACCAGAAGGATGGCCAGGAAAATGACCAGGATGGTTTTGCTGGCCCGCTTGAAGTCCACATTCTTTTTAGGCTTCTTCGGAGGCTGGTTGGGAGTCCAGCTGTAAGTGGTGTTTTCTTCCATGATGGGTTTGCTCCTTTCAATGATGGAAAGTGAATGGGTTAGGCATCAATGTAACCGCCGGGTTCCCGGGGCATGATCAAGGCACAGACCAGGTAAGCCCAGAGGCCCAGGCTCCCGCAGCAGGCGGCAATGGCGAAGATCACCCGAACCAGGGTGGGGTCGCAGGCAAAATACTGGGCGATGCCGCCGCAGACACCGTCGATGATCTTGCCCTCGTTGATTTTGTACAGTCTTTTCATAGTGCTTCCTTTCTCCTTGTATTATAGAGTAGTAGTTTTTAGTGCCCCTCTCCAAGGGCATATGCTACACTGTAAGGGATGCTGTGGATCGGTTTGTTTCTCCTACCGCAAGACGGTTCAAGAAAGGCTCCAACCACAGCCCTTTACGGTATTGTTAATCAGTTAGATACCGACGAACGGTTTATATAGAACAAGGTTACAAGAGTAAGGTGTTCTGTGGAACAGCATCCCAATAAACACATCGGAGGTACCATCATGATCTGTGTGGGCATTGACGTTGCCAAGGACAAGCATGACTGCTTCATCCTCAGCTCGGAAGGTGAAGTCCTGGCAGATGTATTCACCATCCCCAACAATGCAGAGGGCTTTGAAACACTTCTGCACGCTATTCGCCGCTGTACCCGTCCGGCAGACAAAATAAAAGTAGGACTTGAGGCTACCGGACATTACAGCTACAACATTCTCGGATTTCTGCTTAACAAAGGTCTGCCAACCTACGTTATCAATCCGCTGCACACCAATCTCTATCGGAAAAGTCTGACCCTGCGAAAGACCAAGACTGACCGTGTCGATGCACGAACCATTGCGACTATGCTAATGTCTGATGTGGACCTCAAGTCCTACACAGACACATCATATCACAACGAAGAATTAAAGTCACTAACCAGATACAGATTTGACAAAGTTCGTGAGCGCGGCAAGCTAAGACAATCTGTTTCCCGTTTGGTCACAATTCTTTTTCCTGAATTGGAAAAACTGGTTCCAAATATCCATATGGTATCGATTTACACACTCCTCAGCGAATTTCCTGGAGCGCATCAGATTGCTACGGCACACCTCACACATTTGAAAACGGTGCTGTCAGCCACCTCCAGAGGTCATTACAGCCGAGAGAAGGCTGTCGAGATACGGGATGCTGCCAGAAACTCCATTGGTTCCAGAATGCCTGCAAAGTCGCTGGAGTTGAAACACACGATCCAACTTATCCAGATACTGGATGCGGAAATAGAAGAAATTGAGAAGGAAATCAACTCCATAATGGAGACGATCCATTCTCCTATTACCACGATTCCTGGCATTGGTATCCGTATGGGATCGATGATTCTGGCAGAAGTTGGTGACTTCTCTAACTTTGAATCCGCAGATAAGATCCTGGCCTATGCAGGGCTGTCGCCAACTACTTACCAGTCGGGGCAGCTTAACAACTGTTATGCGCATATGGAAAAGCGTGGCTCCCGGTATCTACGATTTGCTCTTTTCAACGCAACCAGGTATGTCTGCATCCACGATCCAGTCTTTGGTGCTTATCTGTCAAAGAAGAGGGCCGAGGGCAAACATTACAACGTAGCCATATCCCATGCCGCAAAGAAGCTTGTGCGGCTGATCTACGCTATGGAGAGGTCGGGACAGCCATATAGGCCGGCAGTCATCTGATAACCAGCACAACCTTTTCTCAGAGCGCCGCCTGCGACGCTCTACTTGTCATGCCGTTTTGTGTCAGCAACTTTTTCTACATCATCCTGTGATTGGGGCTTGACTTATAATAGTTAGTCTTTCTTTGAAAAATGATAAAAAAAGAACGCCCCTGTGCAGCCGGTTGAAGTTGGCCAGCACAGGGGCATTTTCACGCATTTAGAAAGCCATATTTGGCATCCGAGTATACTTTGTCATCCCTCTGCGTGGAGTGGAGAAAAAAGTGTTGGTATCAGCCACTTTTTTGCCCTCTAAATGCGTGACTTTAGGTAGTAATTGTGAAGCCTGACAGCTTCTTTTCGGCGGCGTTCCTTTTTGGCACAGGTTGGACAGTATTTCGCTCTGTTGGATTTGGCGAAAACAGGTGCATTGCAGATCACGCACCGCCGCTTGGGTTGCAGATTCAAAATTGCGGTCTGAAATCCCGGAGCCGCAGGAAGGACTGCGTTTCGGAACCATTTGCACAGTAAGGAATAGGAGTACCATTGAGCGCAGGCACAGACGATTCCATCATCCAGCGCAAGGCATTTGCCCTGGTCATAGTTGCAGCACCGTTTCTTTATCAGCTTCCGGACATCCAAAAGCTGTTCATCGGTAATTCTAGGTAGATCAGCCATTGCCAAAGTCCAGCCTGAAATTGGTTCGCTGGCCATCGTCCATCAGAATGACGGTAGCATCATAGGTAGCTCCTGTTTTGGGAGAATAACAGTCTTTCAGAAAAGCTCTGCCATCTTCCAGCAGCGCCGATGCGATTTTCTTGGTCAGCACCTTATTTTTAGCCGCAAAAAAACGGTTGCTTTTCCAAAGCGCAAACTGGCAGTCCTTATTTTCACAGAAAAAGCCGTACTTATTTTCTGTCACCGGATTTCCACATCGGGGGCATTTTCCGATTGCCTCCTTGTCAGAGGGAAACAGAATATCTGCCCCAGGGACTACTTCATAACCGTGAA
This sequence comes from Faecousia sp., assembly GCA_045533345.1. GTDB lineage: Bacteria > Bacillota > Clostridia > Oscillospirales > Oscillospiraceae > Faecousia. The sequence continues at coordinate 8,837 of JAZSHO010000189.1, forward strand.
TCAGCGCCTGTAGCATGGTTACGATGCCGTCCATGAATACTTCCGGTTCCAGCTCGCCATGCTGGATCAGGGATAGACCATGCTCCCATTCTGCGGTAAGCATGGGAGATTGCAGTTGCTCCGGAAGGACGGTAATCAGTGCATTGCCCAGAGCGGTGGGAATGAGATTGGTTTGCTTCTTGGATTTCTTTCTCTCAACCATGCCGGTGGCAACTAGTTTTTCCAGAATATTTGCACGAGTGGCAGGAGTACCCAGACCTTTTCGCTCCGCTTCATCAGGCATTTCCTTTGCACCGGCAGTCTCCATGGATGCCAGCAGCAGATCTTCCGTATAATGCCGGGGCGGCTTGGTAGTACCTTTCTTAACAGAAATACTGTTGGGATTCAAGGTCATACCGACGCTTAAACCATCACACCATTTCTGCGTGACTTCCTGGTGGGAATACTGCTTCCATCCGATGTCCAGCGGCATTTTAAGGTTTGCAGTAAATTCAGCACCGCCGCAGAGAATCGTAATACTGGATTCCTGATACCGGTACACACCGCTGACAGCAATCAGAACCTGTCTGGAGATCAGTTTCAAAATCTCCTGTTCTCCTTTGGGAAGTGCAGTCAGATCGTATTCACCGGCAACGATGGTTGGGATGATTGCATGGTGGTCAGAAACTTTTTTGGAATTACAGACCTGATGGGAAAGGACTGTTCCAGGAACATCCAGACCAGATATTCCCGCAGCACATAAGACAAGGGACGTTACGCTGTTTGCCATATCATCGGTCAGAAAACGACTGTCCGTTCTGGGATAGGTACAGAGCTTCTTTTCGTACAGAGCTTGCAGATAATCCAAGGTCTGCTGGGCGGTATAGCCCAACATCCGGTTTGCATCCCGTTGGAGGGTTGTCAGATCATAGATGGCAGGTACTTTTTCTGTCTTTTCAATGGTATCTGCTTTTTGGATAATGGCATCATCATTTTTACAGGCAGAGGCCAAAGCATCGGCTTTTTGCTTGTCCGGAAATTTCTCGCTGGCAGCGATGAAACTGCTATATTCCAGATTCACGGTGTAATAGCTCTCCGGAATAAATGCGCCGATTTCCGATTCCCGCTGAACCAGCAGAGCTAATGTCGGGGACATGACTCTGCCAATGTTCAGCCTGGAACCATAAGTAAGGGAAAAGAACCGGGTTGCATTGATACCCACCAGCCAGTCTGCCTTGGCACGGCAAAGTGCGCTCTTATGCAGACCGTCAAATTCATATCCGGGTCGAAGATGGTCAAAGCCATCCCGGATGGCATCATCTTCCATGGAGGAGATCCAGAGGCGTTTCATGGGTTTGCTGCATCCAGCCAGATAATAGACGGTGCGGAAAATCAGTTCACCCTCACGGCCAGCATCACAGGCATTGATGACACAGGTGACATCTTCTCTGTCCATCAGGGATTTCAGCACATCAAACTGATCCCTCTTATCGTCCGCAAGCCGGAACCGGAAGGAAGATGGGACGATGGGAAGATCGTCTTTCTTCCATTTTGTATACCGCTGGTCATAATAGTCGGCATCTGCCAGTCCAGCCAGATGACCAAAGCACCAGGATATGAGATAACCGTTGCCCTCTACATAACCGTTGCTCCGGTTATTTGCCCCCAGAACCTTTGCGATGCTCTGTGCCACAGAGGGTTTTTCAGCAATTACAAGCTGCATACCAACACCTCCAAAGAAGCACCGTTCCGAACATCCCGGTAGCAGGGCCGCATACACCGTTCGCCATATCGCTTGCATCCATAGCAAGGATGGCAAGGCGGAACCGGCGGTGCTTTTTTCTCAGCCAGGGGCTTGGGAATCCGGGTCATCATTCTTTCGTATTTGCTGGATGTAAAATAGCTCATGCGTCCTCCGTTTCTTTTTCTTCGTAATAGGTTTCAAACTCGGCATATTCGTCGTCTTCATCGTCCATGCCGTAGTCGTAGTCATCTAGATCGGTGCTGCCTTTTTCCTTCTTTGCGGGGAATCGTTCCTTTAGGAAGAAGTAACCCATAGCACCAAAGAGGATCAACAGGAGGACAACCGCAATGACTGCCGCAGGATTTACACCCTCTTCCGGTTCTTCTGTGGGTTCTGTGGGCGGTGTAGTGGGTTCCGTCTGAGGTTCCACGCGAGTACCGGCGCACTCTGTCATGTTTTTGGCACAGATTTCACAGGAAGTATTCACGGCACCGGCTTCGCAGCGATTGACACAGCTGCAAGTGACAACCGTACCATCCTCCAGCAATGCCTGCAAATCCGCATCATCCACTTTGTTCAGGAAATAGGTGTGGAACTGCTCGTTCTTTTCATCGGTGGGCGCATCGTAATCGATGATGATATAGAAGACCTCACCGCTGCGGGTTTCCACGGTGATAAACTGCTTGTTTGTTTCCTCGTGATACATGAGGTCACGAACAATGGCATTAGTTTCTACCTCCGGCTCAGTAGGAGCAGGCTGTGTTGGGGCAGGTTCTGTAGCAGGCGGTGTAGTTTCTGCCGGTCTGGTTTCCTGGGGCTCCGTAGGTTCCGAAGTCCAGATGATCACATCATCACTGGGGGGATTGGCTTCTGCAGATGCCGTTACGGTCAGACAGGAGATACTCATAACCAATGCCAGCAGCATGGCAAAAAAACGGCGTTTATTCGTCACTGACAGCATCCTCCTTGGTTTGCAGTTTCGGGGCAGACTGAATCTGGTGGAGGAAAGCAGCAAACTCCTCCATGGTCAGACCCTTGGCACGGACCATGCCGATGATGTCCGTATCTTCCAACTCCCGAATCTGCTGCTTGATCTCCGTATTCCGGGACTGAAGCTTGCTGATTTTCTCATTATTTTTCTCCAGCTCCGCACGGAGTTTCTGAATTTTGGGATTCATAGATAATACACTCCTTTTCAGGGCAGACGACCATAGGTGTAGAAATGGCTCTGCCAGTAAACAGTATTGATATTTGCATAGGTAATGGGATCACCGCAGTGGATCATCATGGAGTTGCCTGCATAGATGCCCACGTGGGAAACACCGGGGGTATCATAGGTGCCGACAAAGAACACCAGATCACCGGGATGGGCATTGCTTCTGGCAACCGGGGTACAGATGTTGTAGAGGCCCTGTGCGCTCAACCGTCCCACATTCCAATCACTGTGGTTCAGTACCCAGGACACGAAACCGGAACAGTCAAAAGATGTACTTGGATTGCTGCCACCCCAGACATAAGGGTAGCCCAGATACTTTTCTGCCTCTTTTATCATGGCGGCAAACTCTGCATCCTCCAGCGCATCGGGAGGAATGTCATAGTCGGTATAGCCGTCAATCAGATGTTTCTGGATGTACTCAGAGTCCGGGAACAAGTCAGGGCGATTGCCCAGGGATGCCATGTAGAGGGCATACATACTCAGCTGTTCTTCGCTCATAACGTAGACTGGAACATGGCTCAGATCGAAGTTCTCCAGCGTGACGGTACAAATGTAGTAGTCATACGGGACTTCATCTTCATACTCATATTCCTCCATTATGGGATTGCCCCAACGGTCATAAAGATAAGCTCCGGTGATGGGGTCCTGGGCATGGCGTTCTCCGGTGACGATCTCCGTCCGGTATCGGGTTTCCGTTTCCACGGTTTCTGTGAGGATGTACTGTTTTTCAAACAGCATATCCAGTGTCCCCATGATTTCAGGCAGTGTCCACTCTCCAGGATGGAGGGCTGATAGAATAGCCGTCAGCACATAGGGATCATGCCAGATCTCATCCAGATCATAGTGGTATTCATGGTAATCATGGGTGGATTCGTAGGTATCCAGCTTGTTTTGCAGTGCGGCTTCCATGCCGCAGTAAGCAGCTTCCGCACCTAAGATGGCATCATCTGCTGCGGCATAACTGGTAGCGGCGATACCGGAAACCACACCTTCCACGATCATGGAACAGGAGGACATAGCGTTGAGCAGGAAAGAAAGCATGAGAAGAAACCCCAGAATGATGGCAATGCCTTTCTTGTGCCGGACCACAAAGGAAGCGGATTCCTCTGTGGTCTTTACAGCTTTTTTCGCTGCCTTCGCAGTATTCCGGGCAGCGGCTGTAGAACCGCTTACTGTATGTCCCGATTTCGCAGCAGCATACTGTCGCTTGATTTCCTGTTTCTGACGCCACTTGGAAAAGGGGTTGCTGGTGGGATTCTCTATCTCAGCCTTTTTCTGAAAGTATTCGATATTGGCCTTTTCGAGCTTCCGCTCTGCTTTTTCAGCATCCCGGTAGGGTTTCATCCGCACAGACCGATGGACTTCACGGAAGGTCTGGGATGCTGATTCAGCAGCTTCCATACCGGCCTCCGCTGCATCGATACCTGCATTGTCATCCTCGTCCTGGCGCAGCTCCTTCTGCATCCGTCGCCGCATAGCTGTCCTGGTAGCTTCCTGAGAGGCTACGTTCAGCTTGGAAGGGGGCTTTTTCTCTGCATCTTCAAAATGAAGCTTGACCTTGATCTTGCCGTTGCTGTTATCAGCAATCAGCTCGGACTTGACTACCTTTTTCTTGGGAATCCTCTGCTGGGCCTTGTCCGCTTCCTCCGCAGCCTTTTCAGCCTTGCGGACAGATTCACCCAGATAGGGATCGGCCCTCTCCTTGTCGGTGAATTGCAGCCGGGATTCTTTCTTACTCAAACCAACCACCTGCCAGCATTTCGCCAAGCAGGATATTTACCTCGGCGTAAACGGCGAACCGTTCCATGGAGAACTTGGGATAGAAGATCATGTATGCCCAGGTGGTAAGCAGCAGCTTTTCCGCAGCTTCACAGTCGTTTTCATCCTTGGGGACAGGCTGTGGGGGCTGTTCCTTGGCGAAAAGCTCATTGATCCGCTCAAAACCGGCACGGCCAACCTTGGTCAGTGTGGCTTCCTCATTCCTGCGCTCGGAACAGAAGTCAATGGCCTTCACCAGAGTTTGCAGAAATTTTCGGTATTCAGCAGAAACAGCGACAGAGAAGGCTCTGCCGCTGCGAATATCATTTGCAGTCACTTCACTTTACCTCCTTTTGTTCATCGGGTTTGGTGGTCATCAGACGGTACAGTTCCGTATTCTTGGGGAACTGGTCAACGAAGGGAACGATGGTATCGCCGTAGAACAGCAGACCTTCACCTTCGTTGGAATGGGTGACATAGGACAGCTGATGGGGAGAAATGCCCAGATGCTGTGCCAGAATCTTCCGGTCGCCGGCTGCCTGGTTGAGCATATAGATGAAGTCAGAGTTTTCAAAGATATTCTCAACCTCACGGCTGCTCAGAAGGTCTTTGACATTCTGCGTGATGCCGGTGGGGATACCGCCCCATTTACGGAAGCGCTTCCAGATCTCGATGCTGTAGGATGCCGTCTGTTCTTCCTTCAGAAGCAAGTGGAACTCGTCAATGTAGTACCGGGTGGACTTATGTGCCGCACGGTTGATGGTGACTCGGTTCCACACCTGATCCTGGACAATCAGCATACCGATCTTCTTCAGCTGCTTGCCCAGCTCCTTGATGTCATAACAGACAATGCGGCTGTTGATGTCCACATTGGTCCGGTGGTTGAACACATTCAGGGAACCGGAAACGTAGATTTCCAAAGCAGTGGCAACAAACTGGGCTTCCTTTTCTTCCTGTTTCCGGAGGGCATTGTACAGGTCCTCCAGAATGGGCATATTCTCCGGCTTGGGATCGTTGAGGTAATCCTGGTAGATCAGCCGCACACAGCGGTCAATGACGGTCTTTTCAACAGGAGCAAGGCCGTCCTTACTGCCGACGATCAGTTCACAAAGGGACAGGATGAAGTCCGACTTCAGGGACAGGGGGTTATCCTCGTCACTGTAATCCAGGTTCAGATCCAAAGGATTCAGATAACAGGGCTTGCCGTCGTTACCCTTGCCGGTGGGAGAAAGCTTAATGGTCTGACCATTGAACCGCTCCACAAGGGTCTGGTATTCTGCTTCGGGATCGCAGATGAATATGTCATCATCCGTGACCAGAAAGGCATTGGAAATCTCTCTCTTGGCAGAGAAGGACTTACCACTGCCGGGAGTACCCAGGATCAGACCGTTGGGATTCTTCAGCTTCTTCCGGTCAACCATGATCAGATTGTTGGACAGGGCGTTGATGCCGTAGTACAAGGCACCCTCATGGCCCTGGAACAATTCCTGGGTGGTGAAGGGAACGAAGATGGCAACACCGGAGGAAGTCAGGCCGCGCTGGATCTCAATCTGGTTGAGGCCCAGAGGCAGGCTGCTGACCATGCCTTCTTCCTGCTGATAATCCAGAGCGGTGATGTTACAGTTGTACTTCTGGGCAATGGAATTGGTCTGGAAGACGTTGTTGTCCAGCTGCCGCTTGGTGTCTGCAGTATTCAGAATCAGGAAAGTCACCAGGAACATTCTCTGGTTCCGGCTCTGAAGATCAGCCAGCAGCTTCTTGGCTTCGGCACCATAGGTGGCAAGGTCAGAGGGAATGATATCCATGTCATAACCGGCACGGACAGCTTTCTTCTGTTCCTCGATCTTGGACTTGTCCAGATCGGTGATGGTTCGCTTGATGGTCTTGATGGCGCTGACCTGATCCACGGACTGAACATGGAGATTCACAATGATGTTGCTCTCAATGTCCAGGAAATCCTTCAGAACACGGTCACTGAGTTCCGGGGCCAGAATCTGAAGGAAGCTGACGGAGGCGAACTTCTTGCCCATCCGGAAGTCTTTTGCCCGGTTGAACAGGAAGGAACTGGGGGCAATGAAATCCTTGGTGGACAGGCCGGTTCTGGGAAGCCAGTCCCAGGAAAAATTAAAAGGCTCAAGGCTGTCCATGCGTAGAATGTCATGGAGAACTTTGAGCCGGTCATGGCCGTTCAGCACTTCCGCTGCAACGCCCAGTCGTTTGAAGTTGTTGATGATATCCGTTTCGAT
>JAZSHO010000094.1:0-2015 GCA_045533345.1 Faecousia sp.
GCCGAAATCGGCAACTATGCCGCTGCGGCGGAACCGCTTTTTATCTCTGAAGCCACCCTGTCAAGGCACATCATCGCGCTGGAAAAAGAGATCGGAACTCCACTGTTTATCCGGTACCCGCGGCACATTGAGCTGACCGAGGCTGGCTTTATTCTGATTCCCTATGCCCGCAAAATCATCGAAGAAGAAAATGCCTGTCACGCCAAAATCAAACGGGCTCAGTCCCAAAGCAGGGTCACTGTCAGCATCGGCTGCGACGGTATTCTGGCAAGCTATGGTGTCATGGAGCAAATCGCAAGATTTCAGGGACTTCATCCCGAGTACCAAATCAGCATTTCAGAGTTCAGTTCCTTTACGCTGAAGGAAAAGGTTTCCAACGGTGAGCTGCCTTTTGCTTTTATTGTAGATGACGGAACCCGGAGCAATTCCTTCCAGACCCTTGATTATTCAGAGGACTCTCTGGCCGCTGTGTTCTCTCCCGACCACCCGCTGGCTTCCCGTGACAGCATTCACCTTTCCAAGTTAAGTGATGAAAATCTGCTGCTCCCCCCTCCTTTTACCATCATGTATGAGCTGTACAGCAAGGTTTTCCACGAATCCGGTTTTACACCCTTCTCAACCGTATCCGCTAATCCCGTAGGTGCCCTGGCCGGGCAGATGATCCATGCGAATCTCTGTGTCGGCATCATGCCAATACAGATCGCCATGCACCATAGTGCCGATCTGTACATCCGGGAGATTCTTCCCCTGCACAGCATCAAAACAGCAGTCATCTACAACCCGGATATGTTAGACAAAGGTGGCACGTTGTTTCTGGAATTTGTGAAAGGAGCGCTTGCAGATGAAAACGGAACTGTATGAATATTTTCTGACGCTTGCAGAGCATCGCAGCTTTTCCAAAGCCGCCCAGCAGCTTCCCTTTACGCAGGCGGCTCTGACCCAAAAGATCCAACAGATGGAGACTGCTTTGGGTGTCCCTCTTTTTGATCGCACGACCCGCAGGCTGGAGTTAAGCGAGTACGGAAAAATTATGCGTCCCCATGCCCAGCGAATCGTACAACTGAAGAACGAAGCCTTGGCCGCCATTTCCCGACAGCAAACCATGCAGACTTACGATTTGATCGTGGGTTTCTATCCCACCGCTTCCCGGTACAATTTCGTAGAGAAGACGAATCTGTTCCGCAGTCACCATCCGGAAATCAACACCCACTTTCGTGAATTGCTACCTGCAGCACTGATGGAAGCAATGGAACGGGGCGAATTTGACTTCATCATTTGCGAAGAAAGCGACCATGCTCTACATCCGAATTTTGATCGGCTGGAACTGAACCACGACGTGCTGGCCGCTGCTATACCGGCATCCCATCCGCTGGCAAACTATCAGGAGGTTCTTCTTTCCCAGCTTTCCAAGGAACGGTTTCTTATGCTGCCAGAAAACACCTTCGTGTATCACACCTCAATCTCTGCTTGCAAAGAGCAGAACTTTACCCCCTCCATCGCCTACACCAGCTACAGCATCCGAAATATTCTGGAACTGGTGGGACAGGGTTCCGGTGTTTCCTTGCTGGTCAAAGGACCAGCCAAATCATTTCGAATTCCCAATGTGTCGATTCTGGACATTGCTCCGCCCGTCTCCTCCTCCATCAATCTTCTGTATCGGGAGGACAGGCTGACACCCAAGGGGAGAATTTTTCTTGATTTTATGAAAGAGCAAACCGCAAGTGCTGCAGAAAGGAGCGAACTATGAGTAAATCACTGTACTGTGGTGCCGGAAAGGCCAATATTACCCCACCTGCAGAATTGATTCCTTTGCTTCCTGGGCTCATGAATGCCCGGTTCTCCGGTATCGTTTATGATGAATTGTTTGTGCGGGCAATTGCCTTCCGCAGCGAGAAAAATACGGTCCTCTTTGTCAGCTTCGATTTAGACAAAGCTCCCAACCCCGCAGAGAGTGTTTGGGGAGGTACGCTTAAAAACGGCATCCCTGAAAAGAATATCCTTTTCTTTGGTGTTCA
>JAZSHO010000064.1:0-5944 GCA_045533345.1 Faecousia sp.
TTCCTTCCCCGACCAGACCGTTCTGGCCGTTCCCTACGATGTTCCTGTCATCGGCTACGGCACCCAGAATGTGGGTACCCTGCGTCTGTGGCAGTGCGAGGCTGAGGAAGAACTGAACTTTGATGCCTTTAACAATCAGGATTACCTGAGCGCCCTGGATGCCAAGAACAAGGCTGAGGACATCACCCGTGTTCTGTATCCCAACGACACCACCGACGACGGCAAGCGTCTGCGTCTGAAGCAGCAGTACGTTCTGTCCTCTGCCTCCCTGCAGGATATGATGCGGACCTTCAAGGTGGCCCCCGGACGCACCAAGGAAGGCCTGCGCCGCTTCCCTGAGTTCTATGCCGTTCAGCTGAACGACACCCACCCCGCTATGTCCATTCCCGAGCTGATCCGTCTGATGATGCAGGAAGGCTTCACCTTCGACGAGGCATTTGACATTGCGCAGCACACCTTCTCCTACACCAACCACACCGTTCTGGGTGAGGCTCTGGAGAAGTGGCCCCAGGCTCTGCTGCGCAGCGTTGTTCCCGAAATCGAGCGGATCATCTGCATGATCAACCAGAAGATGGTGGACTCCCTTGGCATGGGTTTCGAAGAGCGCAGAGCCAAGAAGCTGTACATCATTGACAAGGACATCGTCCACATGGCAAACCTGTCCATCTATGTGGGCAGCTATGTCAACGGCGTTGCCGAGATCCACTCTCAGATTCTGAAGGACGACTGCTTCAAGAACTGGTATGAGGTCTTCCCCGAGCGGTTCCAGAACAAGACCAACGGCATCACCCCCCGCCGCTGGGTCGGTCTGTGCAACCCCGAACTGACCGCTATGGTTCAGGAAAAGGTGGGCGGCGACTTCGTTAAGGATCTGGAGCTGATCTCCAAGCTGAAGGACCATATCGATGAGGATACCATCAAGGCCTTCAACGCCATCAAACGCACCAAGAAGGAACAGCTGTGCGAGGTCATCGCCCAGAAGGAAGGCATCCGGCTGAACCCCGACTTCATGTTCGATGTCCAGGTCAAGCGTCTGCACATGTACAAGCGCCAGCTGATGAACATTATCGCTGTTGTGGACATCTACTTCCGTCTGAAGGCCGGCCGTCTGCCCGACTTCCAGCCCACTGCATTCATCTTCGGCGCCAAGGCCGCTCCCGGCTACATCGATGCCAAGTCCGTCATCCGCTACATCAACCGTGTGGCCCGGATGATCAACAACGATCCCGCTGTTGCAGACAAGATGAAGGTGGTCTTCGTTCAGAACTACAACTGCTCCTACGCTGAGCATATCATCCCCGCAGCCGACATTTCTGAGCAGATCTCTCCCGCCGGCCTGGAAGCTTCCGGCACCGGCAACATGAAGCTGATGCTCAACGGCGCTATCACTCTGGGTACGCTGGACGGCGCCAACGTGGAGATCGCTGAGGAAGCAGGCGCTGAGAACGAGTACATCTTCGGCCACACTGTGGAGCAGATCAATGCTATCAAGGGCAGCTACAATGCCCGTAAGATCTACGACGAGAACGCCGATCTGCGCCGCGCCATCAACACCCTGTGGGACGGCACCGTTCCCACTGATGACGGCCTGCGTAACCTGTTCCGTCAGCTGGTTGAGGGCGGTAATGACCAGTACTACCTGCTGCTGGACTACGCTTCCTATGTGGAAGCCAAGCTGCAGGCCAACCGTGACTATGCTGACCGTATGACCTTCGGCCGCAAGTGCCTGGTCAATGTGGCATCTGCTGCCAAGTTCTCCTCCGACCGTACCATTCGTCAGTACGCCGAGGAAATCTGGCACATCAAGCCCACTCAGTACTAATTGCATTCAAACCTCCCGGACCGAACGGTCCGGGAGGTTTTGCGTCCACAAAATGACTGTAAATTTTTGTTTTGTGCACCAATCAAAACGCATGTCATTGCGAGCCAGTGCGCACACTGGCGTGGCAATCCCCTATGGCCTCCAGGAGTGTCCGGGAGATCGCCACGTCGCCACCTTTGGAGGCTCCTCGCGATGACATTCTGGTTTAACATTGTACCGCTAAACTACAATGTACCGCAGTAGCAACGGTCGAGCACAATCAGGATGCGTGTGTTTCCTGCCTGGGCTCGTAACGCATTGTCTGCGGCGACTCGCCGCGAAACTGCAATTTATCTTACCGTTCCCCCTTGTAAGTTCCAGAAAAATGTGGTAAACTGAATTAGTTTGAGATGAATTACTGCCTTTTTGGAGGATTTTATGGGTTTTCATTTTCCCCCGTAGCCTCATGAGGTTTGCAGAATAAATCTTATGGAGGAAACTTATGTCTAACTTAATTGAAGAAATCAGCCGCCGTCGGACCTTTGCCATCATTTCCCACCCCGACGCCGGTAAAACCACTCTGACCGAAAAATTCCTGCTCTACGGCGGCGCCATCGCCCAGGCAGGTGTTGTCAAGGGTAAGAAGAATTCCCGTGCTGCCACCTCCGACTGGATGGAGATCGAAAAGCAGCGTGGTATTTCCGTTACCTCTTCCGTCATGCAGTTCCAGTATGGCGGTTTCTGCATCAACATTCTGGATACCCCCGGCCACCAGGACTTCTCTGAGGATACCTACCGGACCTTGATGGCTGCCGACTCTGCCGTCATGGTCATCGACGGCGCCAAGGGCGTGGAGCCCCAGACCCGGAAGCTGTTTAAGGTCTGCGCCATGCGCCATATCCCCATTTTCACCTTCGTCAACAAGATGGACCGGGAAACCAAGGATCCCTTCGACCTGCTGGACGAAGTGGAGCGGGAGCTGGGCATCGAAACCTATGCCATGAACTGGCCCATCGGCTGCGGCAAGGATTTCCAGGGTGTTTACGACCGGGAAAAGGAAGAGCTGCTGTTTTTCTCCGGCCTCAATGGCCGTGCCAAGGCTGACAAACTGAGTGTTGACCTGTACGATCCGCAGGTGGCCACTCTGCTGGATAGCGAAGCCAAGGCTCAGCAGCTGATTGATGATGTGGAACTGCTGTCCGCCGGACGGGAAATGGATATGGAGGCTGTACGCAACGGTCAGCTGTCCCCTGTGTTCTTCGGCTCCGCCCTGACCAACTTCGGCATCGAGCCCTTCCTGGAAGCATTCCTGAAGCTGACCCCGCCCCCTCTGGCCAGAACTTCTGATGAGGGCGTTGTGGATACCTTCAGCCCCGACTTCTCCGCGTTCGTCTTCAAGATCCAGGCCAACATGAACAAGGCCCACCGGGACCGCCTGGCTTTTATGCGCATCTGCTCCGGTAAGTTTGAGCGGGATAAGGAGTACTACCACATCCAGGGCAAGAAGAAAATGCGCCTTTCCCAGCCCCAGCAGCTGATGGCTGCGGAGCGTGAAATCGTGGAAGAGGCCTACGCAGGCGACGTTATCGGTGTTTTTGACCCCGGCATCTTCGCCATCGGCGATACCATCACCGTTCCCGGAAAGAAGTTCCGGTATTCCGGCATCCCCACCTTCGCTCCCGAGCATTTCTGCCGGGTGTCCGCCAAGGATTCCATGAAGCGTAAGCAATTCGTCAAGGGTACCGAGCAGATCGCCCAGGAGGGTGCCATTCAGATCTTCAAGCTGCCCAACTCCGGTATGGAGGAAGTCATTGTTGGTGTTGTGGGCGTGCTGCAGCTGGAAGTGTTCCAGTACCGGATGAAGAATGAGTACGGCGTGGACCTGCGGATGGAGAATCTGCCCTACGAGGAAATTCGGTTAATTGACGAATATCCCGGCGACCTCAGCGATCTGAACCTGGGCAGCGACGCGGAGCTGCTGGAGGATTACCGCGGCCGCAGTCTGATGGTCTTCAGCAGCTACTGGGCCATCGATTTCACCTGCCGCCGGAACCCCGGTCTGAAAGTCAGCGAAATCGTGGTTGCGGAAGGATAAGAACGAAATAAAGTTTCGTATGTCATCGCGAACCAGTGCGTACACTGGTATGGCGATCCCCTATGGTTTCTAGAAGTGTCCGGGGGATTGCCACGTCGCCACCCATTGGGGCGGCTCCTCGCAATGACAGCGTGTATTGGAGAGGAGGCAGCATTATGAAACCGTGGCAGCATTTTTGCACCATCACCAAGCATCGCTGGCTGGTTCGCCAGGGCTGCTTCCGGGTGGGCCTGTACTGGCAGGGCCTGACCCATGATCTGAGTAAATATTCCCCGGTGGAGTTCTGGAACGGCGCCCGGTACTATCTGGGAACCAAAAGCCCCAACACCGCTGAACGGGATGACAAGGGCTACAGTGAAGCCTGGATGCACCACAAGGGCCGCAACCGCCACCATTACGAATACTGGACGGACATGAACCGCCAGACCCGGAACTACGAATCCATCCCCATGCCCCGGAAATACCTGGTGGAGATGGTCATGGACCGCCGGGCCGCCTGCATGACCTACCAGGGAGATGCGTACAAAGATGACTCGGCGCTGATTTACTTTGACCGGAGCCGGGAAAAGGATCTGATGCATCCCCGGACAAATCGGGAACTGCGCCACATCCTGGTGATGCTGGCGGAAAAAGGAGAGAGGGAAACCTTCCGGTACTTAAAAGAAGAAGTACTGGCAGGAAAACCTTTCCCCTGGGAAGAATGAAAATTGCCCGGATGCGAACGCATCCGGGCTTTTGCATTATATATTGCTGTGGAAATAATAGAGGATGCCTGCCTCCAGATCGAAGTAGTAAAGGTCATAGTGCCAGAATTCCTTTTCCGGTTCCTCGTAACGGTTCAGAATGCAGTAGTAATCCCCGGGCTGTACCTGGGAACGGTCAAAATCGTAAGCATCCTGGGGAAAATCGGAGGAAATAGCCACCCGGTTCTCAAAATCATCCATATAGGAATGAATTTTTGGAAGGGCATCTTCTGTGACTTGTTGGAAATAAGGATTTTCTATCAGTTCCGTTTCGTAGATGGTATAGGTATATTTGGCATAATCGGTAAAATCCTGAAAGCCACCGCTGGTGTAATATTCCTTGGCTTCATAGTCCGGCAGTGATTCCAATATGGCATCCTTAGGGACAAACAGCAGGCTGAGAAGCCATACGCTGCCCACCAGAAGCATAGTCAGTATGAAAAGAACAATCAAAACAACAGGAAAGAAACGCTTCATGGAAAACAACCCCTTTTTACCAGTATACCATAGAGAAAAAGGATACACAAATTAAGAATTTCTGAAATTATCACAAATCAAAGCTTGACTTTTTTGAATTCTTGCATATAATAAACCCTGTTGCAGATAGAGGATTTGTGTAACGGTAGCACACCGGACTCTGACTCCGTTTGCGGGGGTTCGAATCCCTCATCCTCTGCCACTAGATTCACCCAGGATTCTCCGGAATCCTGGGGTTTCTTTTTCCATTCACCGCTTTTGAAGTTTGGATTCTTCCAAATATTCAAAGGCGGTTTTTTAGTTTCCCTTCGGTTTTCCCTTACGCGCTGACAGACTGGATAAAGGCTTCCATTCTTTTGGCGCTTTTGGTCTTCATTTGTTTGGTTACATGACCGTAAGTAAATATTCGGTCTGCCAGGTGTCCATCCATTGACTGACGGTAGTTTTGTTCGGTGCAATGTAAGTACCGGCATCCAAGGCAGCTGTTGCCTCTTTCAGCTTCTTAGCAACTTCGCCTTGCGTTTTGCCTGTGATAGATTTCTGAATCTGCTTACCTGTTCCGGGATCGTAGCCGACGGTATATCTGGCTTCCCAGTAGGTGTACTCCTTTCCGTTTTTCGTTACGGTTTTCTTTCGGATGGTGCCGCAGCCTGCGGCGCTTTTCTTGCTGCTTGGCATAATACATGCGCTCCTTTCAGATACTAGTCCCTGATTGTCATCAGGAAAACATCGCCTTTCGGCGCTGTTGCTTTTGTGATTTATAGGGAAAGAAATCACAAAAGCCCGTCTCATAGGAACTCCTTGCCCTACGGGCAAAATAAATGCAAA
>JAZSHO010000013.1:0-21585 GCA_045533345.1 Faecousia sp.
TGTTTGGCGCCGGCATGACCAGCAAGCTGTTTCTGAATGTTCGGGAGAAGCTGAGCCTGTGCTACAGCGTGGGTTCCGGCTACTACGGCACCAAGGGTATCGTCACCGTGGCGGCGGGCATCGACTTTGACAAGGAAGAAAAGACCCGGGGAGAGATCCTTCGGCAGCTGGATGCCTGCCGGACAGGGGAAATCAGCCCCCAGGAGCTGAACGCCGCCAAGGCTGCGGTGATCTCCTCCCTCCGGGCAACCCATGATTCCCCCGGTGCCATCGAGGGATATTATGCCACCGCTGCCCTCAGCGGTCTGGGACTGACACCTGCAGCCTATATGGAAGCGGTGGAGAAGGTCACCGTGGAGGATCTGGTGGCGGCGGCAAAAACCATCAAGCTCCACAGCAGCTATTTCCTGAAGGGGGTGACGGCATGATCAGCACAGAATACCCCCGCCTGGATGAGCAGGTGTTCCGCACCCGGCTGGAAAACGACTTGACGGTGACGGTGATCCCCCGGAAGGGCTTTTCCAAAAAGCTGGCTTATTTTGTCACGGACTACGGTGCCATGCACACGGAGTTCACATTTGAGGGAAAGCAGTACACTGTGCCTGCGGGTGTTGCCCATTATCTGGAGCATAAGCTCTTTGATATGCCCGACGGACGGGATGTTACCGCGGAATTTGCCGCGCTGGGCGCGATGACCAACGCCTTCACCAGCTACGATCTCACCGCCTATTATTTCTCCTGCACGGAGCATTTCGGCGACTGCCTGAAACTGCTGCTGGAATTTGTGTCCACTCCCTATTTCACCGAGGAAAGTGTGGAAAAGGAGCGGGGCATCATCGACCAGGAGATCGGCATGAACCAGGATGCCCCCGACAGTGTGATTTTTGAAAATCTCATGGTTTCCATGTACGAAAACCATCCCATCCGGGTTCCCATTTTGGGCACAAGCGAAACCATCCGGGAAATCACCCCCGAGGTACTGCACACCTGCCACCGGGCTTTCTATACCCCCGGCAATATGCTGCTGTGCGTCATCGGTGATGTGGACCCCCAGCAGGTCACGGCTATGGCCCGGGAAATCCTGGGGGACGAGGAAAAGGAAGTGGGCAAAAAATTGCGCCCCTGGCAGGAGGAAATGACCAGCCAGACTGCCGAAGGGGAGTGCGCCATGGAAGTGGCCATGCCTATGTTCAATCTGGCCTTTAAGGCTGAGGCTGTGGGCAACGGCGATGAGGCCATCCGCCAGGAAATGATCGCGGATTTGGCCGCGGAAGCCCTCTTCGGGGAATCCTCTGAGCTGTACCTGCGGCTGTATGAGGAGGGACTCATCGATTCCTCCTTCGGCGGTGGCTTCGAGACAATCGACGGCTGCGCCATGCTCATGTGTTCCGGCGACAGCAACGACCCCGCCGCAGTCCGGGAGACTATCCTTTCCCAGGGAGCAAAAATCGCCGCCGAGGGTCTGGAAGAAAGCGCCTTCCTGCGCTTAAAGCGCAGCGCCCTGGGCCGACGCATCCGGGGTCTGGACAGCTTCGATGCCACCTGCTTCCGGGTTTCTGCCTACCATTTCTCCGGCTTCGACTATTTCCGCTTCCCGGAAATCTACCGCAGCATCCAGCCTGCCGAAATCCGGGAGTTCCTTTCCCGTGTGGTGACCCGGCAGCGGTGCGCCCTGTCCGTGGTTCGCCCTCTTTCGTAATTGCGAAAATAATGAGATTGCAGTACCACCGGCGTTGCTTCGCCTAAAGGAACCGTGTCATTGCGAACCAGTGCGCACACTGGTGTGGCAATCCGCTTTCTTATTGTACTGCCCCGGATAATGAAAGTCATAAGGGGATGCGGATTGCCACGTCGGGGCGTTGCCCCTCCTCGCAATGACAGAGGTTTCGTTACACGAAGCACCACACCCTCGGGATGACAACGTTTATCGTAAAAGGAGACATACTATGCCCGCCAATTTTTCTTCCATTTCCTTTCCCAGCTTCGGAATTGAGGTCAACCCCTCCCGGATCATTTCCCTGGGTCCGCTGACCATCCATTATTACGGTCTGATCATCGCCACGGGCCTCATGCTGGCGGTGTTCTACTGCTGCAAGCGCAGCGCCCAGTTCGGCCTCAAGGAGGACGACATTCTGGACGGTGTTCTGTGGATCACCCCCTTCGCCATCATCTGCGCCCGAATTTACTATTGCGCCTTCAGCTGGTATGAGTTTGCGGCAAATCCCATTTCCGTCCTCTACATCTGGAACGGCGGCATCGCCATTTACGGCGGTGTGCTGGGTGCCATCCTTGGCATGGCGGTGCTGTGCCGCATTAAGAAGATCAAGCTGGCCGCGGTGCTGGATCTGATTTTGCTGGGCTTCCTCATTGGTCAGAGCATGGGCCGCTGGGGCAACTTCTTCAACCGGGAGGCCTACGGCGCCCCCACGGACAGCTTTATGCGGATGGGTTTGTTCAACACCCTGATCCGGAGCTGGGAGTAATACCATCCCACCTTCCTCTATGAATCTGTGTGGAATGCAATCGGTTTTGTGGGTCTGCACTTTTTGTCCAAGAAGCGCAAATTCGACGGCCAGATCGCTCTGGGTTATGCCGCCTGGTACGGCCTGGGTCGGGCCATGATCGAGGGCCTGCGGATGGACAGCCTTTACTGGGGTCCCTTCCGGGTCAGCCAGGTGCTGGCGGCTATCAGCTGCATTGCTGCGGTGAGTATCCTCCTGTGGCAGAGCTTCAAGCCCCATGATCCCGGTAAAATGCTGGTGAACCAGGTGAAAGCCGAAAAAGAATAAAAAGAACTGTCATTCCGAGCCAGTGCGCACACTGGCGTGGGAATCCCCTATGGTTTCCAGGAGTGTCCGGGGGATTGCCACACCAGTCTGAGGACTGGTTCGCAATGACAGTGTTTGTTGTAATTTGCAATGTAGGGCGGGGTCATGACCCCGCCCTACAATTATGTATTTTACAGATTTTCCAGGATTGTTTCATATTCCGGCACACTGGAAATGCCGCCGGACTTGGTGGTGGACAGGCCCGCGCTGGTGCAGGCGAAGCGTACCACGTCCCGAAGCTCTGCTTCACCCAGTTCCTGGGGAGCCTTGCCGTACGTAAGCAACTTCCATACCGCGCTGCCGCCGAAGATGTCGCCGGCGCCGGTGGTGTCGATGACTTTGATGCCAGCCAAAGACGGCACATGGCCCTGGGCTTTTTCATTCTGGAACCAGCAGCCGTCGCCGCCGCAGGTGACGAAGACCAGCTTCACGCCGAAGTTGTCCAGAATGTACTGCGCGCCCTCCCGGACACCCAAGCCGAAGAGGAATTCCACCTCTTCATCGCTGATTTTCACCACATCTGCCTGGGCAAGACCCCAAATCAGCTGTTCCTTGGCCACTTCCAGGTCTTTCCACAAAGGCTTGCGCAGGTTGGGGTCGTAGGTAATGAGCTTCCCTTTGGACTTTGCGTAAGCTACAGCCTTTTGGGTGGCGGTCCGGGCAGGTTCGTCGGTGAGGGACAGGGTGCCGAAATGGAACACCTTGGCTTCGTCAATGAGGCTCAAGTCCAGTTCCTCGAACCGGATGCAGGTATCCGCGCCGGGCTTCCGGGAGAAAGCGAATTCCCGGTCACCATGCTCGTCAAAGGTGACGAAAGCCAGGGTGGTGAACACATCGTCGGTGGCGATGAGGCCCCGGGTCTCGATACCGGCCTTCTGCAGCGTTCCGGTGAGAAGCTTGCCGAAGGTATCGGTGCCCACCTTGCCAAGCAATGCAGTCTTTGCGCCGAATTTGGTCAGCGCCGCCAGGAAATTGGCGGGAGCGCCGCCGGGATGGGCGGCCATGGTGGGGTAACCCTCGCTGTCGGTGGTCAGGCAGGCGAAGTCAATGAGCAGCTCGCCCAATGCAACTACGTCGATCATAATTTTCTCCTTAATTAGTAAATGTTGGACGCACTCCCAAAGGCCCCCTTGCCTAAAGGGGGCTGTCAGCCGAACAGGCTGACTGGGAGATTCGCAGTATGCAGTACGGATTCGCCGAAATCCAATGGAAAGTCGTTCTGTTCACCGCGGAATCCCTCCGCCCCAGTGTGCACACCGGGGCACCTCCCTTTAGAAAAGGGAGGCATTTGCCGCCTTCGGCGGCTTAGTGCAGGGTAATGGTCCAGGTGTTGTCATAGACCTTGCCGCTTTCCAGCTGCACCAGGTCGCTCTTGCAGGTGAATTCCTCCACCACGTCCTGCCGGGAAGGCAGGCTGGACCAGGGCTCGATGCACACATAGGGGGCATCGGTGTGGGGCCAGTGCCAGATGCCGAGATATGGCATCTGGGGATAGGACACGGTGACGCTGTGGCCGGAAGCCTTGGACTTGAGGGTCACTTCCCGGGCCATGTTCTTTAAGATGATGGCATCCTCGTCAAAAAGGCTGTGGGACAGAGGGATCCGCTTGCCCTCCTCCAGAGGATAGGCTTTGTCGTGGCCGCTGAGGTAGACGGCGGGGGTGAAGCCCACCCGGTCCGGGTGGCAGGGAAGGCTGAATTCCAGGCAGTAGTCCTCAAAGCACTCATTTTCCCCTACGGGAACCTTGAAGCCGGGATGGCCGCCAATGCCGAAGGGCATGACTCCCTTGCTCTTGTTTTCCACATGGTAGGTGGTTTCCAGGGTGTCACCCTTCAGCCGGAAAATCACCCGGAACAGGAATTCGATGGGGTAATGGACCAGGGTCTTTTCGCTGGAGCAAAGCTCCAGCACCAGAGAATCGGCAGTCTGCTCCGCAACGGTAAATTCGCTGGCGTTGGCAAAGCCGTGGATGGTCATGGGATAGAGGTTACCCCGGAAGGTATAGCTGTTGTTTGTCAGCCGGGCAATGAAGGGGAAGAGGATCGGTGCCCGGTCACCCCAGTATTTGGGGTCACCCTGCCACAGATACTCGGTGCCGCACCGCTGCAGGTTCATCATCTGAGCACCCAGAGTATCCACCGTCAGGGACAGGGACTGGTTGGAAATCGTAATCAGCATGGCGATACCTTACTTTGCTGCGGGATACTCGTTGCACAGCAGGCGGTAGGGAGCCTCGTCCTCTTCGATGGTGGGGAAGCGGCCCACGGGAGGATTGAACCGGTTGTCGGTGTTGTCGTCGTTGCACTGGGAAACTTCGCCCAGCAGGACGGGACCGGTGCCCTCTTCCACGGAGAAATCGTGGTACATATACTGCTGCACATGGATGCTCTCGCCGGGGGTCAGACGGATGACGCTACCTGCGGGAACGGTGTAGGTGCGGCCGTCGGTGTGGACGGTAACGTCGGACTCGTAGTCGATCTCTTCGTTGGGCAGGGAGTTGTAAACCTTGATCAGCACGTTGCCGCCGCCCCGGTTGATGATGTCCTCGGTCTTGAACCAGTGGAAGTGGTTGGGAGCATACTGGCCTTCCTTCAGATACAGCAGCTTCTCGGCGTAGACCTTGGGATACTTGTCCGCCATGGCACGGTTGCCGTTGCGGATGGTGATCAGAGAGAAGCCGAACTTGTCGAAATTGCCCAGACCATAATCGGTGATGTCCCAGCCCAGCATGCAGTCACGGACTTCGTCGTACTCGTGGCCGATTTCCCTCCACTGCTCGGGGGTAAAATGGCAGAAGGGGGGCAGGTAGCAGCAGTGCTTTTCGCACATTGCTTCCAGTTCTTTCAAAGCCTTGTTGATTTCGGAACGTTTCATAAAAGGTCACCTCATAAAAATAATTAATTATAATAATGTATATCTTGCGCGGAATACCCGCGGCGTGCGCATGGATCATGGGATTTTATGTAGGGCCGGCTGCCTCAGCCCGCCGCAAACGCTGTGATGCCAAAAAATAAAAAATGCCGCATTTGTGAATTACTCCAAATGCGGCTTCAAATTCTGCTACTTCTTAATTACTATATCACAAATTTTTTAAAATGCAATACCAAAAATAGATTTCTTTTTTTGGATTCTTCGACTTGAGAGAATCGACAGGCTTCCTATATAATGGATTTGCATAAGCATTATTGGGAAAATTCCATTCTATTTCAATGAAGTGAGGTTATACAACATGAGTAAGAAGTATCGCATTGCCCTGATCGGCACCGGTATGATCGCCAACTGTGCCCACCTGCCCGCCATCGACAATCTGCGTAAGCAGGGCCTGGCTGAGATCGTGGCCTGTGCTGACATCCGCGCCGAAGCTGCCCAGGAAACCGCTGAGCGTTGGGGTATTGGCGAATGGTTCACCGATCCCCAGGAAATGCTGGACAAGTACGCAGGCCAGCTGGACATCGTTTCCGTCTGTACCCCCAACAACTACCACAAGCCCTGGTCCATCGCCGCAATGAAGTCCGGCGCCAACGTCATGTGCGAAAAGCCCCTGGCTCTGACCTACAAGGATGCCAAGGAAATGTTCGCCGTGGCCGATGAGCTGGGAAAGGTTCTGTTCCCCTGCCAGTCCCGCCGCTGGACCAACGACATGGTCTTCTGCAAGGACGCCATGGAGCAGGCTCAGATCGGCAAGCCCTACTTTGCCGACATCAGCTTCTGCCGCCGCTACGGCATCCCCAGCTGGGGCATGTTCCACATGAAGGAAGAAAACGGTGGCGGTCCTTACTGCGACCTGGGCGTTCACTTTGTGGATAGCCTGCTGTGGATGTGCGGCAACCCCCGCGTGGAAGCCGTCTCCGGCATGAGCTATGACGTTCTGGGCCACCAGGGCAAGGACATCATGATCAACATCAAGGAATCCGGTGCTCATTCCGGCACCGTCTTCACCCCCCGTCCCTACGACCACAAGGAATTCAGCGTGGAAGAGGCTGCCATGGGTACCATCCGTCTGGAAGGCGGCTTCCTGGTGAACTTCAAGTTTACCTGGGCCCTGAACTACCCCACCTCCAGCAGCTTCGTCATCTGCGGCCCCGAGGGCGGCATTGATGCCAAGACCATGAAGCTGTACAAGAACGTGGGCCATTACCAGGCTGAGACTGACCTGAAGTACTTCGACAACCGGAAGTACAACTACGTCACCAGCTTCGACGGCCACTGGTATATGTATGAGCATGTGCTGAACGTGCTGGAAGGCAAGGAAGAGCGGATCGTCAAGCCCGAGGAGACCCTGAACGTGGTCGCTTCCATCGAGTGCTTCTACCGCTCCGCCGCTGAAAACCGTGAAGTCAGATCTACCGAACTGGAGGGTTACGAGCTGTGAGAAAAGAACAGTATAAAGTTGTTATCGTGGGCTTTGCCCATGTGCACATCAACGATGTAGCCAAGCATTTTTACGAGCATCCCCGGATCAATCTGGCCGCCGCTGCCGACGTTCCTCCCAGAGTGCCCGAGCTGAAGCCCGGTGCCATCTACACCCGGGAATGGAACATTGACTACTGCTGCAAGAACTATAACATGAAGAAGTACGACGACTGGAAGGTCATGCTGGATGAGGAAAAGCCCGACCTGTGCGTCGTCAACTCCGAAAACTTCTACCATGTGGAGATCACCGAAGAGTGTGCTAAGCGTGGCATCGGCGTCAGCATCGAAAAGCCCATGGCTACCACCATGTCCGACGCTATGAAGATGTACCGCATCGTCAAGACCTACAACACCTTCTACATGGTCAACTGGCCCATCACCTGGAATGCCGGCCTGCAGACTGTGAAGCGGATGGTGGACGAGGGTGTCATCGGCGACATCATCGAGATCAAGACCCGTATGGGCCACACCGGCCCCCTGGGCCCCGGTGCCAAGCACAAGATCGCCGAAACTTCCGAGCCCATGACCGAGGCCGAAAAGTGCTCCACCTGGTGGC
The DNA here is from genome assembly GCA_045533345.1 of Faecousia sp. Lineage (GTDB taxonomy): Bacteria > Bacillota > Clostridia > Oscillospirales > Oscillospiraceae > Faecousia. Next base: position 7,798 of record JAZSHO010000013.1, read on the forward strand.
ACCAGACTGCCTGCGGCGGCGGTGCCATGGCCGACTACTGCTGCTACGGCTCCATCTTCAGCTACTGGATGGCAGGAAGCCCCGCTTCTGCCGTTATGGGTATGCGTGTCAACTCCATGCATGAGCTGGCCGATGCCGAGGACAATGCTGCCATGCTGGTCCGCTTCCCCCACTGCTATGCCGTGCTGGAAGGCACCTGGACCACCTATGACCATACCTTCAAGTCCCCCATCGTTTACGGCACCAAGGGTGCCCTGGTCGGTGACTACAAGACCGGCAAGGTCCAGTGGTACAAGCCCGACCACACCGTGGAGGATGTGGAGAATGACAAGCTGCCCGACTATCTGAAGGACATTGCCTACGCTTATGTCCACCACATGGATACCGGCGAACCCATCCACTACACCGCCCAGATGGACTTCAATCTGGACGCCATGGCCATTCTGGATGCCGGCATCCGCTCCGCTGACAGCGGCAAGATTGAGCTGGTCCACAACCGCCACTGGCAGATCGGCTAAATTATGGATACGGGCCTGATTTTTGATATGGAGCGGTTTTCCACGGCCGATGGGCCGGGAATCCGGACAGTGGTATTTTTTAAGGGGTGCAATCTGCACTGCTACTGGTGCCACAATCCGGAGTCCATCCGTTCCTATCCGGAGTTGGAATGGGATCCGACGGAGTGCATCGGCTGCGGCGGATGCGTGGATGTTTGCCCCTCCGGTGCAGTTTCAGGCCACGGTTTGGAAAGAGCCCTGTGTACACGTTGCTTCGCGTGTACACAGGTTTGCCCCTCCGGTGCCCGCAAGGTCATCGGCACACACCGCAGCCTGGAAAGCTGTATGAAGGAAATCCGGGAGGATCTGGCCTTTTACAGCCGCTCCGGCGGCGGTGTTACGCTATCCGGAGGAGAGGTTCTGCTCCAGGGGGATTTCGCCGCGGCCCTTCTGAAGCAGTGCCGGACAGAGGGCATCCATACCGCCGTGGAATCCAACCTCTGCTTCCCGGAAGATACGGTGCGAAAGGTGGCACCGTGGCTGGACCTTGCCATGGCGGACATCAAGCACATGGATACTCTTTCTCACAAAAAGGCCACCGGGCAGGGAAATGAGAAGGTGCTGGAAAATCTGCGGCTTCTGGACGGACTGGGCATCCCCACCATCGTCCGGACTCCCATCATCCCCGGATTCAATGATTCTGAGGAAAATATCCGTGCCACGGCGGAATTTTTGAAGGATCTGAAACATTTGCAATACTACGAGCTCCTTTCCTACAACCCCATGGGCAATGACAAGCGGAAGCGGCTGGGCTATCCCGTTCCGGACATCGCTGTGCCCACCAAAGCACGGATGCAGGAACTGGCCTCTGTGGTCACAGATATTCCCATCTGGGTGGACGGAAAAACAATTTAAACGTAGAAAGAAAAGCAAACAAAAGCAGTTGTCATCCTGAGCGAGGCGCAGCCGAGTCGAAGGATCTTGGCACTGATTTCGCTGCCAAGGACAACGAAAAGCGAAGATTCCTCGACTTCGTTTCACTTCGCTCGGAATGACATCCCTTTTTTACTGGAGGATACAATGAACTACACCTTTGAACAGCGGCTGGATGCCCTGCGTCGGGAAAAGGAAGCCCAGACCCAGGAGAAGATCCGCCGAAACGGTTATATGGATGAGGACGACTACGGCAGCGTACCCCCTCCGGAGGATTTTGTCTTCTACCCCGAGTGTAACGACAAAGAACACGGCACCTTCTACGGTGCGGAGCTCTGGGGCCGGAATTTCCGCCGGCTCATGGAAGCCCATCCTGTTTACGTGGACAAGAATGATGCTCTTGCCGGCCGGTGGATGTTCATCCTCCAGCGGATGCGGCCCTTTGAAAGCGTCACCTCCGTGAACAATCTGGAAATGGCCCCTATTTTTGACTTTTCCCATTTGAAGCTCACCCAGAAGAAGTACGCCCTGCTTCCCGGCATCGGCAAGATGCACCATTTCGGCGGCGACTACCAGATCGGTCTGGATCTGGGCTGGTACGGCCTCCGGGATAAGGTGAACCACTATGCCGAAATCAATACCGACCCGGAAGCCCAGGAGCTGTACGCTGCCGAAAAGGACATCCTGGCGGGCATCATCAACTGGGTGGAGCGGACCATCCAGGTGATCCGGGAAATGGTGGAGGCCGAAACCGACCCCGCCATCAAGGAGAACCTTTCTGCCATGCTGGAAGCCAATGAGCAGATCCTCCGTGGCCCCGCCCGGAACCTGCGGGAAGCCTGCCAGTGGATCAGCTGGTACAACATGGCCGAGCGTACCTACTGCCGTGCCGGTGCCGGCTGCCAGCTGGACCAGGTGCTGCTGCCCTACTACGAAAAGAGCAAAGAAGAAGGCATGACCGATGAGGAAGCCACCTTCATCCTGGCCTGCTTCCTGCTCATCGACCCCCACTATTACCAGCTGGGAGGCCCCGCCGCCGACGGCACCGACAATACCAACCGCCTGTCCTACCTGCTGCTGGAGGCAGCCCACAATCTGAAGTCCACTGCCAATCTGACCATCCGGGTCTTTGACGGCATGGATGAGGGTCTGATGCGTCGGGGTCTGGAGATCCTCTTCGAGGACAAGCTGGGTTATCCCCGGTTCTCCGGCGACAAGGCTCTGGTGGAAGGCTTCATGAAGAACGGCTACTCCGCAGAGCTGGCCCGCCGCCGCATTGCCCTGGGCTGCAACTGGATGAGCCTGCCTGGCCTGGAATACACCATGAATGACCTGATCAAAATCAACATGGCCAAGGTCTTTGAGGTTGCCTTCGCTGAATACAAGGGTGAAAGCACCGAGGAGCTGTTTGACCTCTTCAAGCAGCACCTGTCCGTCGCTGCCGACTGCATCCGCCAGGGCATCGACTTCCATCTGAAGAACCAGTACCGCAATGCCCCCGAGCTGCTGCTGAACCTGGTGAGCCACGGCCCCATGGAAAAGGGCCGGGACGCTTCCCACGGCGGTCTGGAATACTATAACATTGCCATCGACGGCTCCGGCATCGCCACCGTGGCGGACTCCTTTGCCGCCCTGCAGGTAAGATGCGAGCAGGAAGGCCGCCTTTCCTGGGACCAGGTCCGCAAGGCTGTTGCCGAGGACTTTGCCGGTGACGAGGGTGAAAAGGTCCGCCGGATCCTGGCCTCCACCCCCAAGTACGGCCACGGCGGCACCGAGGGCGACAAGTGGGCCAAGCGGGTTTCCGACTGCTTTACCCGGGAAATCACCCACAAGCGGACTCCCGACGGCTACCTGACCATTCCGGGCCTGTTCTCCTGGGCCAATACCATCCCCTTCGGCAAGGATGTGGGGGCCACCCCCAACGGCCGCCATGCCAAGGCACCCATCAACCACGGTGCCAACCCCCACAACGGCTTCCGCAAGGACGGTGCCTTCACCGCCGCCGCCAAGGCCATCGCTTCTGTCCAACCGGGCTACGGCAACACCGCACCCTTCCAGCTGGAGCTGAACACCACCATGACCGACCGGGAAAATGCCATCGACCATGTAATGGCTGTCATCCGTGGTCACTTTGACCTGGGCGGTACGTTGGTGAATGTGAACATTGTCAACAAGGATACCATCCTGGCAGCTCACGCGGATCCTTCCGCATACCCCAACCTGGTGGTTCGCGTTACGGGCTTTACGGCATATTTCAGTGCCCTGAGCCCCGAGTTCCGCCAGCTGGTGGTGGACCGGATCCTGACAGAATAAAGATACGGGAGGGCTTTAGCCCTCCCGTTTGCATAAGAGGGAAAAACCGGTACAGATTTTGCAAGTGTGCATTCAAGCGTGAGTTGTTTCTTTTTTATAAAAATTTGTTAATTGAACATCTTCACAAAGCAATGGTTTTATAGTATACTATAAACGTGCACAAAACCCAGCGGAAAAATGGGTAGAAAATGTGCATTCGGACAAAAGGTTTGGCATTATATCACAGAGAGTGAAGGGTGTCAATATCAAATTTGTGTAATTTTCCAACATTCTTTTAGCGTTTTTTCACGGCTTGAAATCTGGTATAATATTTGTAATATTTGTGCGGAAAAATTCCGCATTAATATAATCAAACAAGAAAGGTGAGACACTAATGAAGAAGTTCATCGCAATGCTGCTGGCTCTGGTTATGGTTCTGTCCTTGGCCGCCTGTGGCGCATCCAATGCTCCCGCCGCTACCGAGGCCCCCAAGGCTGAGGCTCCCGCTGCAACCGAAGCTCCCGCTGCTACTGAGGCTCCCAAGGCTGAGCCCGTCACCCTGAAGTGGGGCTCCTGGGTTTTCGCTGAGCAGACTGTCGGCTACATCTACCAGGAAATGGCTGACCTGTACAACAGCACCAACGAGTACAACACCACCATCGACACTTCTTACTTCTACTCCTACGCTGACTACCTCTCCACCCTGCTGATCGACGTTGCCGGCGGCAATGGCCCCGACGTTGCTCACATCAAGGCTGAGTGGCTGCCCCAGCTGCTGGCTCTGGGTGTTGTCCGTTCCCTGGACGGCTACATCTCCGAGGACGTTCTGGCTGACTACGCTCAGTCCGCTATCGACTCCGTCACTGTTGACGGCGAGATGGTCGCTCTGCCCTGGTTCTCCAACACCTACGCTCTGCTGGTCAACACCGAACTGTGTGAGCAGGCTGACGTCGACTACACCGCTATCGCTTCCTGGGCTGATCTGATGGCTGCTGCTGAGAAGATCTCCGCTCTGGGTTCCGACATCTACGGCCTGGCTATCCCCAACTCCAACGGCGTTGAGGCTGGCGAAGGCTACAACACCTTCCCCGCTCTGTGGGCCTACGGCGGCGACTACGAAGTCGGCGGCGAGATCCTGCTGGAGTCCGAGGCTGCTCTGAATGCTTACACCGACCTGCAGAAGCTGTACGTCAACGGCATCTCCACCGCTGCTGGCTCCAACTCCTTCAAGGAGCTGCGTAACCTGTTCGGCGCTGGCAAGATCGGCTTCTACTGGGACATCGAGTCCGGTATCGCTACCGCTGCTTCCGCTGCTGCTGATGTTGACGCTTACTACGCCCGTACCCAGGCCATCACCATCCCCGGTGCTGACGCTGCCGGTCACGGCTACCTGATCGCTCACCAGCTGGCTGTCTTCGATTCCTGCGGCGATGAGAAGATGGAAGCTATGGGCCACTTCCTGGACTACATGTCCGGCTCCGACGTTATCGGCATCCTGTACAAGTACGGCCAGGGCAAGATGAGCTCCCGTGCTTCCGTCATGGCTGAAGTCTTCGCAGACTGCTCCGAGGTTAAGCAGGAAGCTAACGGCTACACCTTCGCTTACGTTAAGGCTATGGAGTCCGCAAAGGCTCTGCCCGCTGCTAACATCCACTTCCAGGATTCCGACGCAATGCTGACCGATATGCTGACCGAGCTGGCTCAGGGCGGCGACGTTGCTGAAATCCTCGCTAAGTGGGATGCTGAGATCCAGGCTCTGTACAACGACTAATTCGCAGTACATAACTGACTCAGATTAGATAACCAATTTAAGCCCTCTCCCTCACGAGGGAGAGGGCTTCTTCTTGAAAGAAGGGAGCACGCTATGAACTCTCAACATAGATTAAAAGCCCACAGAAGGGGAATGTCGGATAGTACCTTTGGTATGATGCTGATGCTCCCTGCGGTGATCGTGCTTTTGGTGGTCATCGCCTTCCCCATTATCAAGGGTATTTACGCCAGCTTCTGTGATTACGGTCTGAAGGAGCTCCGTAAGGGCATCCTGGACCTGAAGTGGAATGACTTCGACAACTATCGTACCGCTTTTAAGAACGGCAAGTTCTTCGATTATCTCGGCAACACCGTGGTGTTTGTCGGTCTGGTGGTGGCGATCCAGTTTGTGCTGGGCCTGGCCATCGCTCTGCTGCTGAACAGCAAAATCAAAGCTAGAGGCGCGATCCGCGGCTTTATGCTGATCCCCTGGACCATTCCTTCAGTCGTTACGGCCATTGTCTGGCGGTTCATGACCAATTCCAGCTATGGCGTTCTGAACTGGATTCTGTATAACCTAGGCTTTATCGAAACCCTGGACTATTCTTGGACGCTGCAGGGCGGCAGCGCCATGGCATTGATCGTCATTGCCGCAGTCTGGCGTCAGCTGCCTTACATGATGGTCATGATCCTGGCCGGCCTGCAGTCCGTGGACAAGTCCCTGGAAGAAGCCGGCCGCGTGGACGGTGCCAACTATTTCCAGACGCTGTTTAATATCATCATCCCCTCCATCCGTCCCGTTCTGGTTACTTCCATCTGGATCGCCCTGATGGCTAACTTCCAGATGTATACCATCATCGCCAATGTCACCAACGGCGGCCCCGTGGGCGCGACGACGACTCTGTCCATCGCAGCTTACAATGCGGCCTTCCAGTCCTATGACTTTGGCTACGGTGCTGCCATCGGTGTTATGTGGCTGGTGCTGCTGTTCATCATCACCATGTTCACCAACAAGCTCACCGACAAGTACTCCGAAGACCTGGGTTAAGGAGGTAAGCTGTTATGAATAAGAAAAGCAATGCATTTTTCAAGTATGCCGGCATCGCAGTGATTCTGTTCATCCTGCTGTTCCCCGTTTACTGGATGATCAACTGCTCCCTGCTGCCCAGCAACATCATCATGACCGTGCCCCCCACCTTCCTGCCCACCTCTCCCACGCTGAAGAACTTCTCCCAGATCTTCCAGAATCCTCTGTATCTGGCCTTCTTCAAGAACAGCTTCATCGTTTCCTTCGGCACCATCGCCGTGGTTCTGCTGGTTGCCATCCCCGCCAGCTTCGCTCTGTCCCGTTATAACTTTGCTGGCCGCCGGACCATGCTCAGCGCCATTTCCTCCGTGCAGATGTTCCCCGTGGTGGTCATTCTGATCACGCTGTACGGCTTCTACAATTCCTGGAAGATGCTGGATACCTACCGGGGCCTGATCCTGGCAGATACCACCTTCGCTCTGCCCCTGGCCATTACCCTGCTGAAGAGCTTCTTTGATACCTTGTCCAAGTCTTTGGACGAGGCTGCCCGTATCGACGGCGCCAGCCGTCTTCAGGTGCTGATCCGGATCCTGCTGCCCCTGGTGGTGCCCGGTCTGGTGGCTGTGGGTATCTATACCTTCCTGAATGCCTGGGACGATTACCTGATGGCCCTGACCATCATGAAGTCCAATGAGCTGCGGACCCTGCCCGTTGGTATCGCACAGAGCTTCCTGGGCGAATACTCCAACGACTACGGCGGCCTGATGGCCTTCGCCGTGGCTGGCTCCATGCCAATCATTGTTCTGTTCGTCTTCTTCCAGAAGTACCTGGTCTCCGGCATGACCGCCGGTGCCGTGAAGGGCTAAGCTATGACCCTTCGCGACCTCTTTATCCGCAATCCCAACGAGGATGCCAAAGCCGTAAAGGAATACGGCTGGGAGCGGGTCCATCTGGTGCTGACACAGGACTGGGTGAAGCTCATCGGACTGAACTTCCTGTATCTGCTGTGCTGTCTGCCGGTTTTCACCATTCCCGCGGCCACCTGCGGTATGCACCGGGTTATGCTGAACTGGGTTCGGGAATCCTCTTATGAGGGCGTCGTACCAGCGTTTTTCCGGGAGTTTAAGGTGAATTTCTGGAAGCGGATGGGTTTTGGCCTTCTGATGCTCATTGCTCCCTATTCCCTCAGCTACTATCCCATGCTCTTTGGCATGGAGGGCGGCACCGTTGCGGTGATGGGTATTTCCCTGGTGCTCTATTTCTGCATCAGCAAGTACTTTTATCCGCTGGTTGTGCTGCTGGATGTGGGAATTTGGCAGAATTTCAAGAATGCCTGCATCCTGGCCATTGTGGAGTGGCGGACCACGCTGCAGCTGCTGATCACCGCCGGTGTGCTGGATCTGATGCTGCTGGTGCTGACCAATTATGCCGTACCCTTTTACATTATCATCCTCTGCTCCTTTAACTGCCTGCTTGGTTGTTCCTTCGTAAATTACCCCTTTATGAAGCACTTCGAGCCGGAAAAGCTCCAATAAAAAACACCACCCCATGTATCAAACATGGGGTGGTATTTTGCAGGGTGAAAAAGTGGCGTGTAGAGTAACTCCACACTTCACTCTTCGCACTTCAAACTAAAAAACGCCGCGGCTGCGGCGTTTTTTATATGCTCCTCATATGCCGTGCCCGGTAGGTGCTGGGACAGCAGCCAACCACCTTTTTGAAGGAGTTGGAGAAATAGGATACATTCTTGAAGCCCACCTCCGTGGCGATCTGATCGATGCTCATGGTGGTGTTACCCAGCAGATTCTTGGACACGGAGATCCGGTAGTTAATGAGGTACTTGTGGACCGTGGTACCGGTGGCATTTCGCATGATCCGGTTAATGTGATAAGCGTGGTAATTGAACCGGGCAGCAATGATGTCGCTGGTCAGCTCCTCCCGGTAGTTTTCCTGAAGATACCGAATCAGCTGATTGGCGATGGCATTGCTCCGGGAATGGGACAGCAGGGTGGACCGGGCCAGGGTGATCAGCAGTTCCTTCAGCAGACAGGCTGCTTCCTCCCGGAAGTACAGCCGCTGGGTCTGAAAAACGCTGATGATCTTCTCCAGGGTGCCCTGAAGGTGGAACATTTCCTGCAAAATCAGGGGGCTGGACAGGGCGGCACAGTCCTCAATGGGCTCTGTCCGAACCTGGTCTGCCAGCTCCGGAGTCACCGGATCCAGAAATACGGAGATGTCGCTGCGTTGAAAGGTGTAATCAAAATTCAGAGCGATCATTTCAATATGGCCGTCCACAACCAGCCGGTACACCCAGCCGGCATTGATCAGGGCCAGCGTTCCGGGGGATAGGGGATAAGCATTGCCGTCAATCAGAAGGGTGCCCTTTCCGTCGATGATGTACAGGATGCGGCAGTCCGCCGGGCATTTGGTTTCGTTGGGATGGTCGTAGATAAACCGCTGGGCATACCGCAGGAAAGGGTTGATTTCGTGAAGCAGCAAACCGCTCACCTCCTTTGAAAATAGGGCGGCCCGATAACAGGCCGCCCAGTGCAGGAAAAGGAAAGTTTAGTCCTTCAGAACCCATTCGGGGCGGATGCGGAAATTCCGCTTGAAGCTGCGCTTCAGCTTGCCCTGCTCTTCCAGATGGATGTAGCAGGCGGTGTCGCAGGCCTTGCCGCAGATGGAGGAAACGTAGGCATGCTTGATGGGAGGATAGAAGAAGGTCTCGTCCAGTGCAGCCTCGGAGTCGGCCAGGCCGGTAAACTTGGCGGTGCCGTTCATGATCTCCAGCCGGTTGGGAAGATCCGGGAAAGCGTCCTCAGGCATGAAGGGATTCTTGGAACGGTTTGCACCCTTGTAGTAAACGGCACACTGCCAGTCATTCCGCTTGCCGTTTTCGTCCAGAGCCTTGCCGGGGCAGGCATGGATGCAGTGGTCGCAGCCGTCGCACAGGTGGGCTTCATACAGGGGCGTCTCCTCCAGCTCGGCGGTGGTCAGAATGAAGCCGTAACGCTGGAAGGGGCCGAAATCGTCGGTCAGAATGGTGCCGTTCTTACCCAACTCGCCCAAACCGCACAGAACAGCGGCCTGCTCGAAGGGCAGCATGGTCTCGATCTTATTGCCCCGGTAGATCTCTTCGTAGTTCACCTCGGGATGGGTGCCGTCGGGATCGGGATGGATGACCTGATGACGCTTCTGGGGAATTGCCAGATAGCCCTCGTCCTCCAGCAGAGCACTGACCCGCAGCAGGGTCTGGGGCATCATGGTCTCTTCGATGGTTTCCACACCGGTGGTGGTGTACTGATAGTAGGTGGTGCCTTCTTCAATGCCCCGGCGGCTGCCCCGGAGGACCCGGTAGGCAATGCAGATGACGGACTTGAAGCCAGGCAGAATGGTTTCGGCTACGGTGCCCTTGAAACGCTCGGCACCGCCCACAGTAACCAGGTCAGCGTCGAATTCCTTGGCCCGTGCCACAACGGCAGCGGTCAGTTCAGCTTTGTTCATCATAATTCCGTTACCCCCATAATGTGTTTATAGCAGGCAATGTCGCACTTCTTGCCGCAGATGCAGGGTGCGTAGCCGGTGGAGCGGCTGGGCAGGAAGTCCAGCTTCCGATACAGCTTCCGGGCGGATTCGGCATCGAACCGCATTTCGCCGTTCAGGATGGCTTCCCGGTCGGGATGATTTGCAAGGAAGGAGTCGGTGATGTAAGGGTTGGACTTGTGGGCACCGCGGTAGTAAACACTGCAGCTCCAGGTATCCAGACCGTCTTCGCCGATGCAGCCGGCGGGGCAGGCCTTGGCACACTCATTGCAGCCGTCACAGAGGGTCTCGCCGAAGGGCTCGTCCAGCTCCAGGGGAGCATCGGTGACGATGAAGGCCAGACGGACGAAGGGGCCATACTCTCTGGTCAGCACGCTGCCCTTCTTGCTTCGGCAGCCGATGCCGCAGATCTCTGCGGCCTGACCGAAGTCCATGATCACATCGGGTACAGGCTTGCCGGGGGCAATGGGCTCGGCAAAGGCTAGCTCGTAGGTGTCGATGAGCTCAGGGTTCTGGGTCTTATCGCCCTTGATCTTCAGGTTGGAAACATTTCTCTGGGTGCAGGCATCGTAGCCCTCGTTCTCGATGAGGGCAGCCATCCGCAGCAGGAACATTTCTGCCAGCTCTTCGTCAATGTACTTGACGCCCAGGTTGGTGTAGTTCAGAAACTGGTTTGCGTTCTCCATACCGGCATACAGGCCCTTGGGCACCCGGAAAGCAAAGCCGATGACACACTTTGCCTTGGGGCAGATCAGTCGGGGATCCCGCTGGGGATGGGTACCCTCAAACAGCCGGATGTCGCCAATGCCGCACAGGTCAGCACCGTACTGCTTGGCCTTTTCTTTGATCAATGCACTTGTCAGCATGATTTTTCCTCCTTCTTAGCGGTCCATCTTCCAGGCCTTGCCGGTACGCAGAGGCTCCTTGAACCGGCCTTCCATACAGCCGCCCTTCTTTTCCAGCATGCTTACGCAGGCACGGATACAGCCGCCGCACTTTGCCATGTTGTAGCCAACCCAGGTGGGGAAGTACTTCTCCAGCTCGTTGTACAGCTCGGTGACGATCTTTTCGTCGGCTGCCATCTTGTTTTCGAAGTCCTCCAGCAGGTCCAGGCTGCCATTGTTGTTGTCAAAAACCTCCTTGGGAACGAAGGGGTTGTAGTAGCGGCCGGCGTGGGTGTAGAAAGCGTAGCAGCGCCACATGTCGATATTGCCCCACTCGTAGGTGTGGCCGTCGATGGTAGCGGAGCAGGAATTGTTGTCCTTGATGGAGGGAATGCAGTGACCGGGGCACTCCCGGACACAGGCCATGCACTTACGACACAGGGCGGGTCCGTCGTAAACGGGATCGGGCTCCAGCTCAGCGTCGGTGAACAGGAAGGCAACACGCTGCAGGGGGCCGAATTCGGGAGTCAGCAGCATTTTGGACCAGCCGATCTCGCCCATGCCGCAGACAACGGCGGCCAGACGGAAGTGGAACTGCAGGTCGGGAGCCACGGTGTCCTCCCGGACGGGCCGGGTGAACTGGACGGTACGGTGGTGAGCGGCCTTGTTCTTGGCCTGCTCGTTGACAGTGATCTGCTCCTCGGGGGAGATGGTGTTGCCGACGGAGCCGTCTACGTCAGAGATCCGGCCGCGGGCACCGGTGTTGCGGTACAGCAGAGCTTCGTAGCCCTCGTCCTCCAGCAGCTTGCCCACACGGTAAAGAACGGCGGGAGCATAGATCTCATTGATGCCGCCGTAGGCCATGGAGGGGTACTGATAAAACTGGGTGCCCTCCTCAATGCCCCGCTGCACGCCCCGGGGGATACGGAACACGAAGCCGATGCAGCTTTTCGCTTCGGGGAACAGGAACTGAGGGTTCATTTCGTCCGGTGCGCCGTCAAACCGGGACATGGGTGCGATGCCGCAGGCATCCGCGCCGGCCGCCAGAGCAGCCTCTTTGATCATCTTGCTGGTTAACATAACACTTTACACTTCCTTTAATCTATTTTCACGATTCGCAGGGGGTCGCCGTTTTCCAGTACATAGGGATAGATGCTGTGGGCAGGCTCCAGCAGCCGCAGGATGTCGCCGCTGTATTTGCCCCGGATGTAGCTGCGCAGGATCAGTTCGGGTGTTCTGCTGATCCGGGTAGCCAGCTTTGCGGTCTCGAAATAGGGTTCGTATTTGGGGATATCCTCGGGACGGATAAAATTGGTATTTTCAATGAGTGCATTGAGGTGGGCGGGATCTTTCAGATATTCGTGGCAAATGCCGCCGAACTGGTAGGCATTGTCCATTTTGGCGATCTGCGCTTCATGGGCTACCAGATTGTCGTGAAAGTTGTGGGCGGAGCAGTGATTGAGGCAGCCGCTGTTGGCGAGCAGGTGCAGCTTTTTGCCGTTTTCCTTGCACCAGCTGTGCAGCTTCTCCACCTGGGCAAGATCCCGGTTCAGCTCCCGCTTCATATAGTAGCCGTCAAAGTATTGGGCCAGGTAATCCATGCCCTGCACCGTGCCGATCTCCATATTCACCGAGGCCCGGACCTCTACGCCTGCAAAGTTATTTTTCATAAACTTGGCAATCAGGGGAGAGGTGGTGGTCACGGAGGAGAGTCCGAAATGGGACTGTATGTAGTCGGTGGTCTGGCCGATCTTTTCAAAGAAAGCACGGGATTGGCTGTCCGCGCCGTAGCAGTTGGCGTTGAACAGCAGATTCAGCCCGATCCCATGACTGCTGATGCGCTGCAGGGCGTCGATCTGCTTCTGCTGCAGCTCCCAGGGGGTAAGCCGGTCACCCATCAGCTGGTTGCTGCGGCCGTTGGGGAAATCTCCCCAGGAAAAATAAACCTCCCGGATCCGGTCTCTGTTTTCCAAAATACAAGAAAGGAAGCTTTCGTCCCGGAACTGGAGTCCCACCGTAAACTGCAAAGCCAACACCTCCCATAATAATAGGGTATATTTTCCTTTACTTTATCACAGATGCATGATAAGATACATCCATAAAACAAACCTGGAGTTACGGAAAACAAACTTTTTGGAGGATTTTATGGAACTGCGTCGGATCGACCCCTTTCTGCGCTTCGCGGCAGCCATGCGCTATCCGCAGATATACAATGGAAGACCGCTGCGGGTATCGGACTGCCGTGTTTTTTATATCACGGAGGGCAGTGCGCGGCTGCGCATCGGAGAAAGTCAGTATTCACTGATGCCGGGGGCGCTGTTTTACTGCTGCGCCGGCAGCCGCTACACCGTGGAGGCAACAGAGGGCTGCAGTCTGATCTGTTTGAATTTCGACCTTTCCGACAGCTATCGCCGGCAAAATCTGCCCCTGCCTGTGGGCAGCAGCCCGGAAAAGTGGGATGCTATGCCCATATTTGCAGACCGGGTGGAGGACAGCGCATTTCTCAACAGCTTTCTTTGTCTGCCGGAAGCCCACGATCTGCAGCCCCGGCTGGCGCGCATTGTGGAAGCCTATGCCTTGGGCACGGCGCTGGATATGGCCCAAAGCTGCACAGAGCTGAAGCTGCTGCTTTTGGAGCTGCACCGCATCCATCGGGAGCAGGTGCCTCCCAAGATCGCCCAGGTGGTGGCCTATATCCGGGAGCATTACGCCGAACCGCTTACCAACCGGCAGCTGGCACAGCTGGTTGGCTACCATGAATACTATCTCAACCGTATTTTCGCGGAGGCCACCGGCCAGAGCCTCCATAACATTCTGCTCCGGGAGCGGCTGCGCCGTGCGGTGTACCTGATACTCAATACAG
>JAZSHO010000177.1:0-8539 GCA_045533345.1 Faecousia sp.
CGCACACTGGCGTGGCAATCCCCCAAACACTCCCGGAAACCATAGGGGATCGCCACACCATCCTGCGGGATGGTTCGCGATGACATGCATTTTAATTAGTGCGATAAACAATAATTTAGCTTTGCAAAAACGTTACCGGGCGGAGTTAACGGGTAACGAATACCACCGCATTACGTGCGCATTGGCCGTGGGGCCATCCCCACACCGGGCGGAGTTGACGGGTAACGACCACCACCGGACTTCGTGCGAGTTGTCAGCGGCGACTCGCCGCAAAAATTTTTTAAAAAGGGGGTTGATTTTGTTTGCAAAGGGCGCTATAATGTGTAACTGTATGAAAATAACGAGAAAGGAGATGCCATCAAATGCCCAACATTAAGTCCTCCAAGAAGGATGTCCTGTCTTCCAAGATTGCTTACGAGAAGAACAAGGCTAACAAGTCCGAGCTGAAGACCAACCTGAAGAAGTTTGACGCTGCTCTGGAGTCCGGTGACAAGACCGTCGCTGAGGCTGCTTACAAGAACGCTGTCAAGGCTGTTGACCAGGCTGTCATCAAGGGTCTGCTGCACAAGAACAACGCAGCCCGCAAGAAGAGCTCCATGACTCTGAAGCTGAACAAGCTGGCCTAATTTCTCTGAAAATATCTCCCTCCTGACTATCTCGGAGGGAGTTTTTTCATTTTAATTGAAAGTTGAAAATGGAAAGTGGAAAGTTATTGTATTGCCTTCGGCGATGAATTATAATAGTCCCCGAAGGGGACACCTAAATTTTCAATTATCCACTTTCAATTTTCCACTTCACCGGAGGTGAAACAATGGCAAATCTTTCCGATCCCATCACGATCTTAAAGGGCATTGGTCCGGCCAAGGCGAAGCAGTTCGCCAATTTGAATATCTTCACCCTGCGGGACCTCATTTGCCATTTCCCCCGGGGCTATGAAGACCGGACCAAGTTGGTTCCCATCGAAAAGCTGGAGGTGGATATTCCTGCCTGCTTCAAGGCCATGGTCATGAACACCCCCAGAACCGCCCATATCCGCAAGGGTCTGGATCTGACCCGGGTCCAGGTGGCGGATACCACCGGGCGCCTAAACATCACCTTTTTCAACAACAAATACGTTTGCGACCAGCTCCAGTACGGCCGGGAGTATATTTTCTACGGTGCCGTCAGCGGGGATTTCGTTGGCTATAATATGACGAATCCCGTCTTTGAGGCCCTGGATTCCCAGCCTGTGACCACCCGGCGGATCCTGCCTATCTACCCCTTAACTGCGGGACTGACCAACGCTGCGCTGCTTCGGGCGGTGCGGCAGGCCCTGGCTATCTGCGATCCTCCGGCGGAGATCATCCCGGAGGAGGTCCGGATGCAGTACGGGATTTTGCCCGCGGAGCGGGCCTACTACGCCATCCATGAGCCTGCCACCATGGCGGAGGCGGAACTGGCGAAAAAACGGCTGATTTTCGAGGAATTTTTCGTATTTTCCGCAGGCTTGTCCCTTATGCGGGCTGCCCGGGCAGAGAAGAAGACGGCGCCCTACACCAATTGCGACCTGCAGCCTTTCTATGCCGCCTTACCCTTTACCCTCACCGGAGCCCAGCAGCGGGCTGTGGAGGAGATTATCCGGGATTTCCGCAGAGGTGCGCCCATGAACCGCCTTGTGCAAGGCGATGTGGGCAGCGGCAAGACCATGGTAGCCGCGGCCGCCGCCTACTGCGCCGCAAAAAATCAGAAGCAGACTGCCTTGATGGCCCCCACGGAAATTCTGGCGGAGCAGCATTTTGCCTCGTTGAACAAACTGATGGAGCCCATGGGTATCACGGTTGCTCTGCTCACCGGCTCCATGACCGTGAAAGAGAAACGCATCGTCCGGGAGCGGATCGCTGCCGGAGAAGTGCAGGTGGCGGTGGGTACCCACGCCTTGCTGACCGATGCTACCCAGTTCCATGATCTGGGCCTGGTGGTGGCGGACGAGCAGCACCGTTTTGGTGTGGCCCAGCGAAGCAAATTGGCAGCCAAGGGCAACGACCCCCACCTACTGGTCATGTCCGCAACCCCCATCCCCAGAACCCTGGCGCTGCTGATGTACGGGGATCTGGAAGTTTCTATCTTAGACGAGCTGCCTCCCGGACGGGAAGCGGTGGATACCTTCCTGGTGGGCGAAAGCTATCGCCCCCGGATCAATGCCTTCATCCGCAAGCAGGTGGCGGAGGGTCACCAGGTCTTTGTGGTTTGCCCCGCTGTGGAAGAAAATGAGGAACTGGGACTGAAAGCTGCTACCGTCTGGGCGGAGACCCTGCAGCAGACGGTGTTTCCCGATCTGCGGATCGCTCTGCTCCACGGCCAGATGAAGGGCGCGGAAAAAGAGGCGGCCATGGCCTCCTTTGCCCGGGGCGAGGCGGATGTGATGGTTGCCACCACCGTCATCGGGGTTGGTGTGGATGTACCCAATGCCACCTTGATGGTCATTGAGGACGCGGACCGATTTGGACTTTCCCAGCTGCACCAGCTGCGGGGCCGTGTGGGCCGGGGCAAGGCGAAAAGCTACTGCATTCTCACCTCTCATAATCGCAATCAGGAAACCCTTCAGCGGCTGAAGGCCCTGTGCAAGACCACCGACGGCTTCAAGATCGCGGAAGAGGATCTGAAGCTTCGGGGACCCGGTGACTTCTTCGGCTCCCGGCAGTCGGGCCTGCCTGCTTTCCGGGTGGCGGACCTCAGCTTCGACCTGGCTACCTTAAAGCAGGCCCAGCAGGCCTCTGCCGACTGGATCGACCGCTCCGGCACTGCCGACACCCCCGAGGCCCAGGCCCTCCGAGAACGGATCGGGGAACTGTTTTTGCGGGCAGAAGGCACAATGAATTAAATTTCGACACGGTTTGTTCATATGGGTGTGGTAAATTGTAGTTTAGCGGGGAAGGCCCCGCGGCCAATTCGTTACGAACCCAGGCAGGAAACGAACGCATCATGATTGCGCTCGACCGTTTCTACTGCGGTAAATAGTCGTTTAGCGGTACAATGTTAAATTAAGAATGTCATCGCGAGGCCCTTTCGGGCCGTGGCGATCTCCCGGTAAAACCTTTGTAATGCTATGCAGGAGATTAGATTGTACCAGGCGATTGCCACGTCGGAGCTTCGCTCCTCCTCGCAATGACACATTTTTCTTACTGTACTGAACAATCATTTACCACCACGGTATCGTTACCGGGCCGAGCGGACGGGTTACGATTACCGCCGCAGGACCTGCGAATTGGCCGCCGGGCCATCCCGGCAAACAATAATTTACTTACCCATCAGAAAGGAAATACATATATGAAACGACTCCTTTTATTCGTACTTACCTTCTGCCTTTTGGCAAGCCTGGTGCCTTCGGCATTTGCCACGGAAACCACCGAGGCTACCCGGGAGACCCGGCCTGCGGACAGTTGCGGGGAAAGCCTTACCTGGTCCTTTTACGAGGGAACTCTGACGGTCACCGGCACCGGAACTATGGATGATATGTCCGCCGGCGCACCCTGGGATGCCTACAAAAAGGACATCACCACCCTGGTCCTCTCCGGCGGCGTGACCACCATCGGCGCGGAGGCCTTTGCCGATTGCGATAAGCTGGTGTCCATCGACTTTGGTGGCAGCCTGCGGGAAATCGATACCGGTGCTTTCCGGGACTGCGACGGTCTGACATCCATCCGCCTGCCTGCCTCCTTCCGCCGCTTCGGCAAGGAGTGCTTTATGAATACCGTCAAGCTGACGCAGGTCCATTGCGAAGGCGGTATGCCCTCCTTTAACGGCAACTGCCTGTGGAACGGCAATGAGGTGAAGGTCTACTGCCCCACCAACAACATCTGGCCCGAGCAGTATGTCCGGGAGCTGGAAACCAATTTTGGCGGACGGCTGGAAATTCTGGCGGAGGACGGCTCCGATCCCTTCCACTTTGAGGAGGAAACGGAAGAAGTGACCGAGGAACCCACCGAGGAACCCACGGAGGAAACAACCGAGGCCACCACCGAAGCTACCGAGCCGGAAACGCAGCCCACCACGGAAGCTACCACAGAAGCCACCACCGAAGCTACCACCGCTCCCACTACGGAAGCTACGGAGGCGCCCACCGGGGCTACGGAAGAAATTCCTTTGTTCACCGAACCGGAAAAGGAGCGCACCGGCGGCGCCGCTGGCATTGCCATCGGCGTGATGCTGGTCAGTGCCATCGGCATCGGCGTGATTGTGTATGCTCTGGGGTCCGGCAAGAAGTCCAAGGGTGGCAAATATGAAGTGTAAAAAAGGTTGATAAATACAACCTGTCTTTAAAACAATTTTAACAACTACCGGGAAAATTACCCATTTTGGGCATTTCCCGGTGGTTTTTTTGTAAGGATGTGAAAATTTAAAAAAATGGTTGTAAGTTTCACAAAAATGATGTAAAATAGTACAACCAATAAAATGCAAAAATATGCGATAATACTCGCTTTATGGAGGTACCAGTTATGGAAAAGCCTATTGTTCTTGTAATCATGGATGGCGTCGGCAAGGGTGACGGCGGCAGCGGTGATGCTGTTGTGGTTGCCAAGACCCCCACGCTGGATCATCTGCTCGCTACCTGCCCCCATACTTACCTGAAGGCCCACGGCACCGCTGTCGGTCTGCCCAGCGATGACGACATGGGTAACTCCGAAGTCGGCCACAATGCTCTGGGCTGCGGCCAGGTTTACTCCCAGGGTGCAAAGCTGGTTGGCGAAAGCATCGAAAACGGCGCTCTGTACGCTTCCGCAACCTGGAAAGACCTGGTTGCCAACGCCCAGGACAAGGCCATGCACTTCATCGGCCTGCTGTCCGACGGCAACGTTCACTCCAACATCAACCACCTGATTGCTCTGCTGCGCCAGGCTCACGCTGAGGGTGTGAAGAAGGCCTACTGCCACATTCTGCTGGACGGCCGTGACGTTCCCGCTACCTCCGCTCTGGAGTACGTGGAAATGCTGGAGAACGTTTTGAACGAGCTGAACACCGAGGGCTGTGACTACGCCATCGCTTCCGGCGGCGGCCGTATGCAGGTGACCATGGACCGTTACGAAGCTAACTGGGCTATGGTGGAAAAGGGCTGGCGGACCCACGTCCAGGGCCAGGGCCGTTTCTTCGCTTCTGCCAAGGAAGCCATCGAAACCTACCGTGCCGAGACCGGCTGCATCGACCAGGACCTGCCCGCTTTCGTGATTGCCAAGGACGGCGAGCCTGTTGGCAAGATCGCCAACGGCGACAGCGTCATCCTCTTCAACTTCCGCGGCGACCGTGCCCAGGAAATCTCCCTGGCCTTCGACCGGAAGGACTTTGACAAGTTCGACCGGGGCGACTACACCGGTGTCAAGTTTGCCGGTATGCTGCAGTACGACGGCGACCTGAACATTCCCGAGAACTATCTGGTTCAGCCTCCCGTTATCACCAATACTCTGACCGAGGTTCTGTGCAAGGCCGGCATCACCGCGTATGCCCTGTCCGAGACCCAGAAGTACGGCCACGTTACCTACTTCTGGAACGGCAACCGCTCCGGCAAGGTTGACGAAAGCCTGGAAGTCTACGAGGAGATCCCCTCTGATGTCATTCCCTTCGAGCAGGCTCCTGCCATGAAGTCCAAGGAAATCACCGAGAAGATGGTGGAGAACATGGCATCCGGCAAGTTCAACTTCCTGCGCTGCAACTTCCCCAACGGCGACATGGTCGGCCACACCGGCGTTATGGATGCTGTTGTTTACGCCATGGAGTGCGTGGACAACGGTCTGAAGGCCATCATCGAGGCTGCTGACAAGTACGGCTACACCGTGCTGATCACCGCCGACCACGGCAACGCCGACCAGATGACCGAGACCAAGAAGGGCAAGACCTCTGTCCGTACCGCCCACTCTCTGAACCCCGTTCCTTTCATCATCTACGACAAGGATCATGAATGGGTCATCAAGGACGGTGCCTACGGCCTGGCCAATGTGGCTCCCACCGTCGTGAAGATGATGGGTCTGGAAGCTCCCGAGTGCTGGGAAGCAAGCATGGTCTGAGCTTCGCAATTGAAAATGTAAAATTGAAAATGTAAAATTGCGGTATCGCTTCGCGATGATTAAAATCATGTCCGCAGGACATACCATATTTTTCAATTTTCAATTGTCAATTATAAAATTGATTTTGGAGGTACTGATCTATGATCCGTCACGAAAATGAAAACGGCGCTGTCAATGTCAGCACCAATGTTTATACGGAAATCGTCGGCACCGCAGTAAGTAACTGCTTCGGTGTCAAGGGTATGGCTGCCCGCAGCACTATCGATGGTGTGTACCATCTGCTGCGCAAGGAGTCCGTTGGCAAGGGCGTTCTGGTCCAGTTCAACGAGGACGGCAGCATCTCCGTTGATCTGCACATCATGGTGGACAACGGTGTGAATCTGAATGCAGTGGGCGCATCCATTATTTCTGAGGTGCGTTACGTGGTTACCAAGCATACCGGAACCGAGGTCCGTGAAGTGAATGTGTATGTCGATTCCATGGTGATCGGTTAACGGAGGTAAAAAGAAATTGAAACAGACTATCAACGGCGCGGATTTACGCCGCATGATCATCAGCGCGGCTGCCGCGATTGAAATCAACAAGCAGCCTTTGAATGAACTGAACGTGTTCCCTGTACCCGATGGCGACACCGGCACCAATATGTCCATGACCATCAATGCTGCTGCTGCAGACCTGCGCAAGACCGAGGATCCCTCTCTGGACCAGGCTGCCAAGGTGGCTGCTTCCGCCATGCTCCGGGGCGCCCGTGGCAACTCCGGCGTTATTCTGAGCCTGCTGTTCCGGGGCATCTCCAAGAAGCTGAAGGGCGAAAGCGTTTCCGACGGCGTTCTGTGGGCTGCTGCTCTGCAGGAGGGCGTGGATACTGCCTACAAGGCTGTTATGAAGCCCGCCGAAGGTACCATTCTGACTGTGGCCCGTCTGGCTGCCGCCAAGGCAACCGAGGCTGCCCAGGAGAACAACCACATCGAATTTGTCCATGAGGCTGCCATTGCCGAGGCAAAGGTCGCCCTGGCCAATACTGTCAACCAGAACCCCGTGCTGAAGAAGGCCGGCGTCGTGGACGCAGGCGGCAAGGGCTGGCTGGTGGCACTGGAAGCCATGATGTCCTCCCTCCAGGGTGAGGACGTGATCGTGCCCGAGGGCATGGTGGGCGACACCAAGGAAGCCGCCGATTTCAGCGACTTCGACACCGACGACATCACCTTCACCTACTGCACCGAGTTCATCATCGACCGGGAGAACGACAAGGACCCCGAGGAATTCCGGGAATTTCTGAGCACTCTGGGCGACAGCCTGGTGCTGGTGGATGACGAGGAGATCATCAAGGTCCATGTCCATACCAACGACCCCGGCAAGGCTCTGAGCCGCGCCATCGAGTATGGTTCCTTCGTTACCGTGAAGATCGAGAACATGCGCCTGCAGCACACTGAGAAGGTCATGAGCGAGCAGGAGCTGGCCCCTAAGATCGCCGAGCCCGAAAAGCCTCTGGGCGTGGTTTCCGTCTGCGCCGGTGCAGGCCTGGCAGACGTGTTCATGAACCTGGGCGTAGACCAGATCATCTCCGGCGGCCAGACCATGAACCCCAGCACCCAGGACATTCTGGAGGCTGTGAACAAGGTTCCCGCGGAAACCGTGTTCGTGCTGCCCAACAACAAGAACATCATCATGGCTGCCGAGCAGGTCAATGCGCTGACTCCCAAGAACGTGGTGGTCATCCCCAGCAAGACCGTTCCCCAGGGCGTTACCGCTATGCTGAGCTTCAACCCTGAGGGCAGCATTGAGGAGAATACCGAGGCTCTGACCGAGGCTCTGGGTACTGTGGACACCATGCAGATCACCTACGCCGCCCGGAATTCCGATTTCGACGGTTTTGCTATCCATGAGGGCGACTATCTGGCCCTTTATGGAAACACCCTTTTCGGTACTAGCCAGGACATCAAGGTGCTGCTGCGCTCCCTGGCCGAGAAGGTCCGGGACGAGGGTAAGGAGTACATCACCATTTACTATGGTGAGGATGTGCAGGAGAAGCAGGCCCAGAAGGCTGCTGACCTGTTCGCGGACATTTGCCCCAATGCAGATGTGAATCTGCTGTCCGGCGGCCAGCCCGTGTACTATTATCTGATCTCTGCTGAATAAGCTGAAAGTGGAATCGCCCACTGCCTGCGGGCAGTGGGCAATCTGTTTTTAAGAAAACTCTGCACAAAAATAGAACCAGGTCATTGCGAGGAGCCACCCAAAGGGTGGCGACGTGGCAATCTCCTGGTACCATCCGCATTACTGCACCGCAAAAACAGGGTTTTACCGGGAGATCGCCACGGCCTTATGGGCCTCGCGATGACATTCTTTCTCCTGCATTACACCGCTAAACAATAATTGTGGTTATCGGTTTTAGTCAGCAAGAACATCAAAACGTACAAAGAAAAGTTATGTCATTCCGAGCAAGGCGAAGCCGCGTCGAGGAATCTACGCATTTCGTCCACATTTGCAGTATATTCGGTGCC
>JAZSHO010000178.1:0-5626 GCA_045533345.1 Faecousia sp.
GGCTGTACCATGCTGCACCAGCATGGGAGCCATGGCTTCGGATGCATAGGTGGCAGGATAGGATGCCTTTAGCAGAGCCTCGGGAGCCTTGTCGATAGCAATACCCAAATATTTGCTTTCAGGCATTACCTCTGCACTGGGGTGGGTCTCGGAAACGCCATTGGCCCGAGCCTGAGCTTCCATCGTCTCAAAGCGGACAGGGCCGAACTGGTCGATGCAGACCTGCACAACAGGCTCACAGGAGAAGGTCTTTCCTTCTTCCCCGGGGAACTGCCCATTGGGTACATTCATGCCCACCATGGCAGCTAAGTTACCGCCGGCGGAGCCGCCCAGAACGGCGATCCGGTTGGGATCGACACAATACTCGGCTGCATGGGTCTTGATGTAGCGAATTGCCTCGCGGCAGTCAAGGGCTGCAGCCGGGAACTTGGCTTCGCCGCTCAGACGGTATTCCAGAGATGCCACGGCATAGCCGCGCTTGATACCCAGCAAGTACGCATCCATGTGGTCATCCCGCTTGTCACCGAAGGCAAAGCCGCCGCCGTGGATATGAACAAACAGAGGGAAGGGGCCGTCGCCCTCATCGGGCAGAAACAGGTCAAAACACTGTCTTTTACTTTCAGTGCCGTAGGGAACGTCCAGGAACTTACGCTTTACCCAGCTGATGTCTGCCATGGGAGGCATCCAGCCGGGAGGGGGACCAAAACCGTCATGGGGTTCGCCCATGGGGGGCATGTCCATAGGGGGCTTATCGCCAAAGGGAGGTTTCCCGTCCATGGGAGGGAAGGGAGGTTTCTTCATTTCCATGATTATGCCTCCTTCACTTCTTTGTGGACACGGACCACAGGCTTGGGGCGATTCTTCAGAGCATCCAGTGCGATAGCTGCCAGCAGGATCGCACCCTTGACTGCATACTGCAGGTAAGTACCCCAGCCGGCCAGCTGCATGCCGTTGGAGATGATCTGCATAACGAAGATACCGGCAACCAGGCCGACTACGTTACCCTTGCCGCCCTGGGGGCTGAGACCGCCGATGATGGCTGCGGTCAGGCAGGTAAATTCGGAGCCGGGGCCGGAGTTTGCGGAGGTCATATTCTGGTGTGCCATCATGTCCAGAGCTGCAATGCCGAAGATGGAGCCGGTCAGAGAGAAGCACAGGGTCTGGATCAGGTTAGAGCGGATGCCGGAAAGTCTTGCGCACTCCCGGTTGCCGCCAACCGCCAGAATATCACGTCCGAAGTGGGTCTTGTTCAGTACAAACCAGGTAATCGCCACGAACGCAAAGGCAATATACACATCCAGCGGCAGACCCATGACCTTGGTGGTGTAGATCATGCGGAAGGTAGCGGGCAGGCCGGAATAGGTCTTGGAATTGGTGATTGTGAAGCACAGACCCTTGAACACCTCGGATGTGGCGATGGTGACGATCAGAGGGAACAGCTTCAGCTTGGTCACAATCAGGCCGTTGATCAGGCCCATCACAAAGCCCAGAAGAGCACCCCATGCAAAGATCACCAGCACAAACCATGCAGGCACATCACCATTGGGTGTGGTAGATGCATAAGCGTTCATTAGAAGGAAGCTGGTGGTGGAGACCATTGCCATCTGGTAGCCAACAGACAAGTCCATGCCGCCAGAGATCATAACGAATACGATACCCATACCGGCAATAATCAGGAAGCTGGACTCGCTGATTAGGTTATAAATATTTCTTGTACTGAAGAACAGGGGATTGATAAAAGAGAACATAATGATCAGTGCCGCAAGGATAATATATACCGTGCCCTCACGCCACAGATAGCCGGCAGCGCCTTTCAGACGGCCGCCCAGAGTCATATTATTTTCCATTACACAGTTACCTCCATACCGGATGCCAGAGTCAGGACATTTTCCTGAGAGAAGTTTGCTTTTTGCAGTTCGCCTGCAACACGGCCTTCACTGAGAACCAGAATACGGTCAGACATGCCAAGGATTTCTTCCATATCGGAGGAAATCATGATGATGGCCTTGCCCTCGGCGGCCATTTCATTCATCAGATTGTAGATTTCCTGCTTGGCACCCACGTCGATGCCCTTGGTGGGCTCGTCGAAGAAGATGATATCCAAGTCTGCCGCCATGGTCTTTGCTACGACCACCTTCTGCTGATTGCCGCCGGACAGATTCAATGTCATCTGGTCAAGGCTCGGCACCTTGATGCGCAAGCGGTTCTTATACTCATTTGCTACGGCATAGCGTTTCCGGCCGGAAATAACGCCGCCGCGCATATACTTCTTGTTGCAGATCAGGGTGGTATTAAACAGGACAGTACTCTGCAGGATGCAGCCCTGCTCCTTCCGATCCTCGGGGATCAGGCCAATACCGGCTTTGATGGCATCAACCGGGGACTTGATCTTCTTCACCTGACCGTTCACCAGAATCTCGCCAGAGGTAGCAGGTACTGCGCCACAGATCAACTGGGCAGTTTCGGTTCTGCCGCAGCCCACCAAGCCCGCAAAGCCCAGAATCTCGCCCTTACGGAGCTTAAAGGAAATATTCTCGACGGAGTTGCCCGTTAGGTTCCTTGCTTCCAGCACCACATCACCCAGCGCATGGCTGCGGCTGGGGTAGCTTTCCGTCAACTCGCGACCCACCATCAGGCTGACCAACTGCTGACGGTTGGTATCGCAGGTGTTGATGGTGGTCACATACTGGCCGTCCCGGAGAATTGTGATCCGGTCTGTGACCCGGAACACTTCATCCAGACGGTGGGAAATATAGATAATGGTAACACCTTTGGATTTCAGCTTCTCAATGACCTTGAACAGCAGTTCCACTTCGGAAGTTGCCAGAGAAGAGGTAGGCTCGTCCATGATCATGATCTTGGCGCCCATGGAGATGGCCTTGCAGATCTCCACCAACTGCTGCTTAGCAGGCGGCAGAGCGGCCACGGGCACATTGGGCTTCAGGTCGAAGCCGTATTCGTCAAAAATCTCCTGCGCCAGCTTGTTTACCTGCCGCTGGGAGTAGAGTTTGGCCTGGGGGCGGCCCAGAAAAATGTTCTCCGCCACTGTCAGGGGTGCGCAGAGGTTCAACTCCTGGTAAATAACCGCCACGCCGTTCTCCTGGGAAAGCTGGGGCGTCATTTTGTGGAATTCTTTGTCATTGAAGCAAATGCTGCCGGAATCCGGCTCCACCGCACCGGCAATGATCTTTATGAGGGTGGATTTGCCCGCACCGTTCTCGCCGAGAAGGGCATGGACTTCACCATCTTTAACCGACAGTGACACCTTATCCAGTGCCACAACGCCGGGATATGTCTTGGTTATGTTTTTGAGTATCAGCATGGATTGTCTCCTTTTCCAAAATGAGACTTGATTGATAAAAGGGGCGGCGTATGCCGCCCCTTTCGCGTAAGTATTTAGCCGGTATAACCGACGGGGGTGACGGTGCCGTCACCATTATCGATCCAGGTGATGGAGTTATTGTTCCAGAAACTTGCAATCTGAGGGCCATCGCCAACGCACTCAGCGGTGGTAAAGGTGCCGTCGCCATTGTCAGTCCAGACAGCGGTCCAGGTGGGGTTGCCCATAGCTTCGTTCTCAGGCTGTGCAACGATTGCAGTGCCATCCTCGTTCAGAGTGACGGTCCAGCCGATCTCGCCAAAGGGAGTGGGTTCCATATAGATGTATTCGCCGGCAGCAATAGCAGCACCGGAAGCAGCACCGCCGGTGGGGATACCGTGGGCATCCACATGGGCAGCATAGTCGTCAGCCTTCACAGGCACAGTGCAGTTATCGTTCAGCAGTTGCCAGACGATGGAGTTATTTTCCCAGAAGCCAGCAATCTGGGGACCGTCACCAACACACTCGGAGGTGGTGTAGGTGCCATCGCCGTTGTCGGTCCAGACAGCGGTCCAGGTGGGATTGCCCATGCCTTCGTTCTCAGGTTGAGCAACCAATGCGGTACCATCCTCGTTCAGAGTGACAGTCCACTTGATCTCACCAAAGGGAGTAGTTTCCATGTAAGTATATTCGCCTGCAGTAACAGGAGCGCCGGAAGCTGCAGCCTCACCGGTGGGAATGCCGTGGGCATCCACATGGGCAGCATAGTCGTCAGCCTTCACGGGCACGGTGCAGTTGTCGTTCAGCAGCTGCCAGACAATAGAGTTGTTTTCCCAGAAGCCAGCGATCTGGGGACCGTCACCGACACACTCGGAGGTGGTGAAAGTGCCATCGCCATTGTCAGTCCAGACAGCAGTCCAGGTGGGATTGCCCATGCCTTCGTTCTCAGGCTGTGCAACCACTGCGGTGCCGTCCTCATTCAGAGTGACAGTCCAGCCGATCTCACCAAAGGGAGTGGTTTCCATGTAGGTGTATTCACCAGCAGTGACAGGTGCAGCAGTACCTGAGGGAGCCTCAACTGCGGGTGCGTCGACAACGGGAGTCTCCTCGGGAGCTTCTTCCACAATGTAGCCGTCCTTGGAATTCCAGTAGATGACAGTATTCTCATCATTCAGGGCCTCAATGGGATCAAATGCCTGAACAGTAGCGCCGGACAGGATGTTGAAGTGGGCTACACTTGCGGTGCCATTGCCCCACTCTTCGTCAACAGTCCACCATGCAGCAATACCGTCGATGTTGTTCTTGACGTAGTCAACACCCTCGGTGCCATACATAATGGCATAAGCGGTATTTGCAACGGAGTCAGCAACTTCGCCGCCGGCTGCGGAAACACCAAACTGGCAGGCGCCGCGCATGACGGAGGGAGTCACGCCGTCGGTAGCGGAAACGGCACCGACCATGTAGTCAGCCTCATTGCCCATAACGCCGGAGGAGAAGAACGCGAACTCGTTCAGCTGATCGGGATAATTATCCACGATGTACTGGCCGCCCTGAGTGGAAGCCAGAGAGTTGTAAGCGATGAAGACGCGGGTATTGGGGTTGGTGGTCAGGATGTTGGCAACGTTCAGGCCGCCGTTGGTCTGATCCTGCTCGTCCACCTTGCCGTTAAAGCGCTCAGCTGCGATCTGGCAGTAAGCGGGGTTCTCAACCTTATTGGCCTCGTCGACCACGTTGCCGGAGATATCAATGTAGTTACCCTCGTAGTCCTTCAGGTAAGGCTCCAGAATAGCCATCTCACCGGCGGAGCGCTCCAGAGTTTCCTCGGACAGGCTGGACTGCAGGAATGCCAGCTCCCAGTTGGGGTTGGCGGCAGTCAGCTCATCAGCATGAGCTTCGATCCAGTTCTTAGCGATCAGGGCAACGTAAGCACCGATCAGGTACTCGTTGGAGACGGTGCAGCAGTCGTAGTACTCTTCGCTCAGGTTCTTGGATGTAGCACCGTTGATGTAGACCTTGACACCAGCGTTGTGAGCCTCGATGATGGCATCAGACAGAGCATCGATGTCGGTAGGATTGATGATGATCATGTCAGCACCCATGGTAACAAAGGTCTTGATCTGACTGATCTGGGTGGCAGAGTCGTTATCACAGCTGACGGTCTGAACAACAGCCTTGCCTTCAAACTTTTCTTCCAGTGCCTCCTGAGTCAGCACATAGATGCTCTCAGACAGGCTGACGGAGCAGAAGCCAATCAGGCCCAGCTCTTCGCTAGGTGCAGCTTCGCCGCCGGCTTCGGTTGCTTCGGGT
>JAZSHO010000121.1:0-4931 GCA_045533345.1 Faecousia sp.
CGCACACTGGCGTGGCAATCCCCCAAACACTCCCGGAAACCATAGGGGATCGCCACACCATCCTGCGGGATGGTTCGCGATGACATGCATTTTAATTAGTGCGATAAACAATAATTTAGCTTTGCAAAAACGTTACCGGGCCGAGCGGACGGGTGACGATTACTGCCGCAGCTGGTGCGAGTTGGCCGTGGGGACATCCCCACAAACAATAATTTACAGCTTAATCCCATCTTAAGAAATCCACCCCTTTCATCTTAAAAAATATGGTGGTATAATAAGGCTACACAAGAGAAAGTAGAGGATTTTGTATGTACAATATCTTGATCTGCGATGACCAGCCTGACATCGTCAATGCGCTGAAAATATATCTGACTCCCGAGGGGTACCGTCTTTACGAGGCATTCACCGGCAAAGAAGCGGTGGAAGTGGTGCAAAACCAGGATATCCACTTGATCCTCATGGACATCATGATGCCTGGTATGGACGGCATTACCGCCACCGCCAAAATCCGGGAATTTTCCAACTGCCCCATCATTCTGCTCACCGCCAAGTCCGAAACCGAGGATAAGGTGCTGGGCCTGAATGTGGGTGCTGATGACTATATCACCAAGCCCTTTGTCCCTGTGGAGGTGCTGGCCAGAGTCCGCTCCCAGCTGCGGCGCTATGCCACCCTGGGCAGCCGCCCGGCGGAAAATACCGGCTGTATCACCATCGGCGGCATTTCCTTGGACGACCGGACCAAGACTGTTACCGTGGAGGGAGAAACTGTCGCCTTAACCCCCACGGAGTATGCCATTTTGCACCTGCTGATGACAAACCCCGGCAAGGTATATTCTACCAAAGTTCTCTATGAATCCGTCTGGCAGGAGGCAGCCTTGGGCAGCGAGGGCGCTGTGGCTGTCCACATCCGCCATCTGCGGGAGAAAATCGAAATCAATCCTTCCGAACCCCGGTACTTGAAGGTAGTCTGGGGCCAGGGCTATAAAATGGAAGGAGGCAGCACTTGAAATATCACATTATTTTTAAGTTCCTTGCCATCGTCCTGTGTGCCGCGTTCCTGCTGGGGGCCGCGGCCAGCGGTGCGGGTATTCTGGTAATGACGGAAGCGGACCTGTATCAGAAGAATGCTGACGAAGCCTACCGGGATGCCTTGACCGGCTACGTGGAAAGCTACGCGGAAGACGTTGCGCTGAAGTACGCCGCCAAAGAACTGGGCGGTGCCGGCGATGCGCTGGTGGATTCCTACTATAGTTTCGGCTGGCACGATGATGTGTTCCATCCTGTCCGCATCGGCTATACCATCTTCGATGAAGCGGGCAATGTGCTGGAGGAAACGGGCCTGCGGGATGGACAGGAAGCGGAATATACATTTCTGGCCCAGCCTGGTGGCAGCTATCTTAAGGTGCTGTCGGAAATTTCCGAGGAGGAATACTTCGGTACGGTAGAACTGCCCGAGGGTACTACCACCGAAACCGCCCGGGGCTATGTGTTTGATGCCATCCCGGAGGGCGGCACGGAGATTTTCTTTGTGGAAATGCGGTTTGACGACGGAACCACAGAATTCCTCGGTTCCCCGGAGGAATATCTGGGCTCCCTCTATACCTCCCCCGAGGGTGCGGCGGAATTTTTCTCCGCTGAAGGTGTGAACCTGCTGGACTACGATCTGCCTGCCTATCCTACCTACCTGGCCTTCCGTACCTGGGACGGTCAGCTGGTCTATGAGATCAGCAGCACGGAAAGTGTCCTGCAGGAGGGGCGGTACGAAGACGGCATGACCTATCTGCTGCTGCGCAATTTCGCCCAGGAAGCCTATACCTATGATGCCATCCCGCCGGAAGGATGCGCTGTGGCAAATGTCTATGTGGAGTACGCCGATGGCTTTGCCGAATCTGTTGGCGGGTCCCCGGAGGTTGGCTTCCTGGACTATGAGGATGGCGGCTGGGTTCGGTTTGTGGCGAAGGGACACCTTATGACCCCCAACAACCAGATGGTAACCCATATCAAATTTGAAGACACCGACGGAACCCTGGTGTTTGAGGCCCGGGACCCGGAGGGTGTGGGCCATATGTATGTGGGCGAGGAGGGCCATTGGTTCCGTTCCAGCATGGTGCTGGCCGATGACACTCCTGTGGAAGAAACCGTTCCCGATGCAACGGAAGTTACCGTTCCGGAAACCCTGTCCGGTATCGTCAAGGCCCATACCAATATCTACGCCTCTGCCAGCCTTTCTTCCCCGGTTACCGGTTTTTTGACCACCGGAAGCCCTGTGGAGATCGCCCAGCAGGTCACGGAAGAGGGTCTTTCCTGGGGCTGGATTCCTGCCTCCGGCTGGGTGCTGATGGACGGCATCGAACTGCCGAACCAGGACCTGCCGGACAATGCCCCCGAGAATTCTGACCCGGAGCTGTTCGTGGAAGCCTTCCAGGCAGAGGTCCAGAGAAATCTGTATATTCAGGAGTCCCCCGATGGGGAAGCTGCCGTGGTAGGAACCTACAATCGGGGCGATATTGTTTCGGTTATCACTACGGAAACCACTGAGGGAGTAACCTGGGCCCAGACGGACAAGGGGTGGATCCCCATGGACCAGCTAATCCGTGTGGAACTTCCGGTGATGGAATTTGACATTGTTACCATCGCGGAAGATTCCACGGAGGAAACCATGAATCCCACGGAAGAAACCGCCCCTGCTTCCGCAGAGGAAACGGCGGTTCCCGTTGCGGCGGAAGCTTATGCGCCAACGGAGCCTGTGATCACCACCACGGCCCCCATTGGAAACGGCGATTATTACAGCTATTATGACTACGTTTCCGGTGAGCGCAAGTATGCGGACTATGAGATGGTCCCGCTGCCCGGCTACACTGTGGAGGTGCAGCTGGCTCCCAATGCCTTCCGGTATGAGCATGAATGGGTGCTGATCCGGCTGGTCTATGGGCTGAAAAATCAGCTGGCTTATATTCTGGGCGCAAGCTTACTGCTGTTTGCGATTTTTGCGGTGTACCTGTGCTGCGCCGCAGGCAAGAAGCCCGGCACCAAGGAAGTTCACGCTGGCGGTTTGAATGCCATGCCTTTGGAACTGTCCGCCTTTATCGTTACCTGCGGTGTGGTGGGGCTGGCATTTGTGGGCGTGGAAGGAAGTCGGTATCTGGTGCGGAGCCATACCATCAATGGCCTGCTTTGCGGCGGCCTTTGCGCCTATGGCATTTGCTTACTGATTGTTGCTTTCTGCTTTGGCTGTGCCGCCCAGTTCAAGACGCCCGGTGGCTACTGGTGGCGCAATTCCCTCACCGGACGGTGCATCCGACTGCTGGGCAAGGGCGGCAAGCTGACGCTGAAAGGCTTGGAAAAGCTGGATGAAAAGTGGGATTCCAAGCTGTGGCCCGGCATGAAAAAGCTGGTCATGGGATTGATCGCCGTGCTGACGGTGCTGCTGAAAAAGCTTTGGAAGCTGGCAATGGGCCTCTTCCGCTGGCTGGAAGCTGTGTTCCGTAAGCTGGGGAAGGCTATGAACCGCTTCTATTCCATGCTGCCCATGACCTGGCAGTGGCTGCTGGCAGGCGGCGCTATGATCTTCTTCCTGTTCGTCACTGTGGCGGGCCGCTATGATACGGGCATCGTGCTGAGTATTCTCTTCGGCGTGGCTTTGGTGATTTACGGCGCCCACTGCTTCGGCAGTCTGCTGGAAAGCGCCAAGCGCATGAGCAAGGGCGATTTGGATGAAAAAGTGGACGATAAGCTGATGGTCGGTTCCTTCAAGGACTTCGCCGGAGAACTGAACGGCCTGGCAGATGTGGCGGTGGTTGCTGCCCAGAAGCAGCTGAGATCCGAGCGGATGAAGACGGAACTGATCACCAACGTGTCCCACGATATCAAGACCCCCTTGACCTCCATCATCAACTACGTGGACCTGCTGCAAAAGCCCCATAGTTCGGAGGATGAGGAGAAGTATCTGGAGGTTCTGGACCGCCAGTCCCAAAGACTCAAAAAGCTCATTGACGATCTGATGGAAATGAGCAAGGCCAGCACCGGCAATATGTCCGTGGATATTACCCGGGTGGATGCTGCCGAGGCAGTGAACCAGGCCCTGGGTGAATTCGCCGACAAGCTGGAAAAGGCCCGGCTGTATCCCGTTTTCCGCCAGCCGGAGGAAGCGGTGTATATGATGGCCGACGGACGGCTGGTATGGCGGGTCATGAGTAACCTTTTGAGCAATGCCGTAAAGTACGCCCTCCCCGGCACCCGGCTGTATGTGGACCTGCAGAAGGTGGACAGCAAGGTCATCATCTCCATGAAGAACATCTCCCGGGAGGAACTGAACGTGGAAGCGGATGAACTGCTGGAGCGGTTCGTCCGGGGCGACATCTCCCGAAATACCGAGGGCAGCGGCCTGGGACTGAACATTGCCCAGAGCTTGATGGAACTGCAAAAGGGCCAGCTGCAGATTCTGGTGGACGGAGATTTGTTCAAGGTAACGCTGATTTTCCCCGGTGAATAAACGAAAAAAGGTGCGGACGCAAGTCCGCACCTTTTTTGCGGCAAGTTGCCGCTGGCAATTCGAGCCTTTGGGTGGTTGGCAGACCGGGACCATTGGGTGGTCTGCTCCGCGCTAAGAGCCGACCTTCGGTCGGTTGCGCGCTGCATGCCGCTGCGGCGGCTAAGCCCGGTTCGTTACTGCTAAGATAAATAGTCGTTTCGCTGAGCAGCAGACAAGCCCTCTCCTTGAGGAGAGGGTGACCCGAAGGGCCGGGTGTGGTGTAGCCCCGGAGGGGCGTAAGGGCAGTGCGAATTCGCCGATGTGGTTATCGGCTTTAATCAGCACGTATAGCATAAAGACCAAAGAAGCAGTTGTCATCCTGAGCGAGCATCAGCGAGTCGAAGGATCTTGGCACCGAATATACTGCAAATGTGGACGAAATGCGTAGATTCCTCGACGC
>JAZSHO010000157.1:0-7988 GCA_045533345.1 Faecousia sp.
CGAAGGATCTTGGCACCGAATATACTGCAAATGTGGACGAAATGCGTAGATTCCTCGACGCGGCTTCGCCTTGCTCGGAATGACATAACTTTTCTTTGTACGTTTTGATGTTCTTGCTGACTAAAACCGATAACCACAACATTAATTTACAACCGCAGTATCGTTACCGGGCCGAGCGGACGGGTAACAACTACCGCCGCAGTCTGTGCGAATTGGCCGTGGGGCCATCCTCACGCAAGAATTTGCTTCCCCTTTACCGGAGGGGAGTTGTCATTCTGTGCAGAAAGTGCTATAATATTGGATAACATGCAAAATCCCAGGATTTTTCCCCGTTACAGGAGGTTCTTTATGAACATTATCATTGCAGGCGACGGCAAGGTCGGTTCTCTGCTGACCAAACAGCTGTCCTCCGAGGGTTATAATGTGACCGTTATCGACTGCCGTGCCCGGGTGCTGGAGCAGAGTGTGGAACGCTACGATGTGTTTGCCGTCCATGGTAATTGCGCTTCCATGTCCGTTCTGCAGCAGGCCAATGTTAAGGACGCAGACCTGCTCATCGCTGCTACCGGCCAGGACGAGATCAATCTTCTCTGCTGCACCACCGCCCACGCGCTGAACCCCAAGCTGCATACCATTGCCCGGATCCGGAACCCGGAATACACCGAGCAGAGCTACCGGATGCGCAATGTGTTCGGTCTGTCCATGGTCATCAATCCGGAAAACCAGGCCGCCACGGAAATGGAGCGGCTGCTGAAATACCCCGGC
The DNA here is from genome assembly GCA_045533345.1 of Faecousia sp. Taxonomy (GTDB): domain Bacteria; phylum Bacillota; class Clostridia; order Oscillospirales; family Oscillospiraceae; genus Faecousia. The sequence continues at coordinate 766 of JAZSHO010000157.1, forward strand.
TTCCTCCGCCGGGACACCTTCGCAAAGGGCCGTACCGAAATTGTGGAACTGCGGGTGGATGCCGACAGCAAGCTGTGCAATGTCAAACTGATGGATCTTCGGTCAATCGTCAAATGCCAGGTTCTGGTCTGCGCCGTTCTCCGGGACGGTGCCGCTGTGGCTCCCAAGGGCGATTTTGTTCTGCGGTCCGGTGACCGGATTTTCGTTACTGCCCTTTCCGAAAACCTGACCACGCTGCTGAAAAACCTGGGCATTCTGACCCGCCGGGTTCGGAACGTCACCCTCTGCGGCGGCGGTCGGATCAGCTATTACTTAGCCAGCCGTCTGAAGAAGGCCGGCATCTCCAGCCGGATCATTGAAAGTGACTATGAGCGCTGCCGGGAGCTGTGCGAGCTGCTTCCCGACAGTGACATCATCCACGGTGACATCAGCGAGCAGGACCTGCTGGAAAGCGAAGGCCTGGCCCAGACGGATGCGCTGGTCACCCTCACCGGCCTGGACGAACTGAACATGATCGTTTCCCTTTACGGCTCCTCCCGTGGCGTTCCCCAGATCATCACCAAGCTGAGCCACATTGGCAACCGCAGCGTCATCGACAGTCTGGCCCTGGGCAGCGTCATCTGCCCCCGGGAACTGGTAGCCAGCAACATCGTCCGATACGTCCGGGCCATGCAGAACCAGACCGGCGCCGCCATTTCCGTACACGCCATTGCCGACGGACAGGTGGAGGCCATGGAGTTTTTGGTAGAGGAACATACCCACAACTGCGGCAAGCCTCTGAAGGAGATTCGCTTGAAGCCCAATGTGCTGCTGGTCAGCATTTCCCACGGTGCCACCACCCATATTCCCAACGGTGATTCCACCTTCGAGCAGGGCGATACCGTTGTGGTGGTCACCAACGGCCGGGAAGTGATCCGGCAGTTGAACGACATCTTTGCATAAAAGGAGCCGCCTATGAATTTTAAAATGATGGGGCGGTTTATCGCTCAAATTCTGGCTATCGAAGGCGTGTTCATGATCCCGGCGCTGGGCATCAGCCTGTATTGCGGCGAAGCCATGGCCGTGAAAGGATTCCTGTATGCCCTGCTGATCATTGCCGCCATTACCACGGTATTGTTCCTGTTGTGCCGTGGCGCACCCAGCGCTTTCTATGCCAAGGAAGGTCTTGTGTGTGTGGGCGGCAGCTGGATCGTGCTGAGTCTGGTGGGCTGCCTGCCTTTCTACATCTCCCGGGAGATCCCCCATTTCGTAGATGCCTTCTTTGAGATCGTTTCCGGCTTTACCACCACCGGCGCTTCCATATTGCCCAATGTGGAGGCTTTGAGTAAGGGCATCCTCTACTGGCGGTCCTTCAGCCACTGGTTGGGCGGCATGGGTGTTCTGGTATTTCTGCTGGCCTTCACCGGCGGCAAAGGTCAGGGCTTTACCATGCATCTGCTCCGGGCAGAAAGCCCCGGCCCCAATGTGGGCAAGCTGGTTCCCAAAATGAGGACCACCGCAGCGATCTTGTACATCATTTATGTGGTCATCACGCTGCTGGATATTATCTTTTTGCTGGCCGGCGGCATGAGTCTTTTTGAATCCGTGTGCCACGCCTTTGGTACCGCCGGTACCGGCGGTTTCGGCGTCAAAGCCGATTCCTTCACCAGCTACAGTCCTTATCTGCAGAATGTGACCACGGTTTTCATGATCCTCTTCGGCGTCAATTTCAGCTGCTACTATCTGCTGCTGATCAAGCAGTGGAAGAGCGTTTTCCGGGATGAGGAGCTGCGGATGTATTTTGGCATCATTCTCTTCAGTACTGTGCTGATCGCCCTGGATATCCGGGACTTGTATCCCACCCTGGAGGAAACGGTCCGCCATTCCGCATTCCAGGTGGGCTCCATTATTACCACCACCGGCTATGCCACCGCAGATTTTGACCTGTGGCCCAGCTTCTCCAAAACCATTCTGCTGTGCCTGATGGTGGTGGGTGCCTGCGCCGGCTCCACAGGCGGTGGTCTGAAGGTGGCCCGGGTACTGCTGCTGATGAAGGGGCTTCGGCGGAACATCCGCAAAATGCTCCACCCCCGGAAGGTGGATGTGGTGCGCAACAATGGCGCTGTGGTGGATGAAAAGATCCTGGAAAACACCAACGCTTACCTTGCCGCCTATGTGGTGATCATCTTTGCGGTGTTTCTGGTGATCTCTTTGGACGGATTTTCCGTTGGCACCAATTTCTCCGCCGTTCTTTGTACCTTCAACAACATCGGTCCCGGTCTGGAGGCCGTTGGCCCCACCTGCAATTTCAGCGCCTTCAGCAATCTGAGCAAGCTGGTGCTGTCCTTTGCCATGCTGGCCGGCCGGTTGGAGATCTTCCCCATTCTGGTGCTTTTCTCCCGGAATACCTGGAAGCAGAAATGAATCCAAAAGTGCACCGCAGAAGCGGTGCACTTTTTGCTCTTTTCTGTCACATTTTTTATTGACATAGCGTTCTTGCCATGCTATAATTTCAAAGATAAATATAGCGGCTTGCCGCGACCATGTCTTGCCGCTTTTGAGGCAGGACCTTTTTTTAGGCGAAAGGAGACAATTATGACTGGATTTACCAAGGCTACTGTTTACAATGCAGGTACAGATTGTTCTTTCTGTGATGGCATTGGTGCCTCTGTTTCTTCCGTGCTTTCCGTTTTCGATTCTCCTGAATTTGCTGTTTTTCCCGGCTTTTGCGATGTGCATGTGCATTTTCGTGAGCCGGGTTTTTCTTATAAAGAGACCATCGCAACGGGAAGTCTGGCCTCTGCCAGAGGCGGTTACACTGCCGTGTGCACCATGCCCAACTTAAACCCGGTGCCGGACAGTGTAGAGAATCTGCAGCAGCAGCTGACCTTGATTGAACATTCCGCATGCATCCATGTTTACCCCTACGGCGCCATCACCGTAGGCGAAAAGGGCGAGGAACTGGCCGATTTGGAAGGCATGGCCCCCAATGTCATCGGGTTTTCCGATGACGGCAAGGGCGTCCAGTCCGACGAAATGATGCGCTCCGCCATGCTCCGGGCCAAAACTCTGGGCAAGATGATTGTGGCCCACTGCGAGGTCAATGACCTGCTCCGGGGCGGCTATATCCACGACGGCGAATATGCCAAGGCCCACGGCCACCGGGGCATCTGCTCCGAAAGTGAGTGGGGCCAGATCGCCAGAGATCTGGAACTGGTGAAGGAAATCGGCGTCAAGTACCATGTCTGCCACATTTCCACCAAGGAAAGTGTGGAGATCATCCGCAAGGCCAAGGCCGAGGGTGTGGACGTCACCTGCGAAACCGGGCCCCATTACCTGGTGATGGACGACAGCATGCTGCAGGAAGAGGGCCGCTTCAAAATGAATCCCCCCATCCGAAGCAAGGAGGACCGGGACGCATTGATCGAAGGTATTCTGGACGGAACCATCGACATGATCGCTACCGACCACGCTCCCCACTCCGCTGAGGAAAAGAGCAAGGGACTGGAAAAGAGTGCTTTTGGCATCGTGGGTATCGAAACCGCGTTCCCCATTATGTACACCCACTTCGTAAAAACCGGTATTATGACCATGGAGCATCTGATGAAGCTGCTGGTGGTGAATCCCAGAGAGCGGTTCGGCATTCCCATGGGAAAGGATTTCAGCATCTGGGATCTGAATGCCGAATACGAGATCGATCCGGAGGAATTCCTCTCCATGGGCAAGGCAACGCCCCTGGCTGGCTGGACAGTCTTCGGAAAATGCATGGCCACCGTCTGTGACGGAAAGATCGTATACAGCGCCAATTAAAACCCGTGTCATTCCGAGCCAGTGCGCACACTGGCGTGGGAATCCCCCAATTCTTCCGGAGTATTCCTTTTTCCGGGAGATTGCCACACCAGTCTGCGGACTGGTTCGCAATGACATTCTATTATTATGACAGAAAGTATTATTTTAGGAGGACAAGAAACAATGGCTAAGAGAACGGACATCAAGAAAATTCTGATCATCGGCTCCGGCCCCATCGTCATCGGCCAGGCTGCCGAATTTGACTACGCCGGCACCCAGGCCTGCCTGGCACTGAAGGAAGAGGGCTACGAGGTTGTTCTGTGCAACTCCAACCCCGCCACCATCATGACCGATACCATCATCGCCGACAAGGTCTACATGGAGCCTCTGACTCTGGAATATGTGGCAAAAATCATCCGTTATGAGCGTCCCGACGCCATCATCCCCGGCATCGGCGGCCAGACCGGTCTGAACCTGGCCATGCAGCTGGAGAAGAAGGGTATTCTGAAGGAGTGCCGGGTCAAGCTGCTGGGTACCTCCAGCGCCTCCATCGAGCGGGCCGAGGACCGGGAGCTGTTCAAGGAAATGTGCGAGTCCATCGGTGAGCCCGTTATCCCCTCCGAGATCACCTACTCCATCGAGGAAGCCAAGGAAGCCGCCAAGCGGATCGGCTATCCTGTTGTGCTGCGGCCTGCCTTCACTCTGGGCGGCACCGGCGGCGGCTTCGCTTACAGCGAAGAAGAGCTGATTGAAGTGGGCCTCAACGCTTTCAAGCTGTCTCCCGTTCACCAGGTTCTGATTGAGGAGTCCGTCAAGGGCTACAAGGAAATCGAGTTTGAGGTCATGCGTGACTCCAATGACCATGCCATCACCATCTGCGGCATGGAAAACATCGACCCCGTTGGTGTCCACACCGGCGACTCTCTCGTGGTGGCTCCCATCATGACCCTGAGCAAAGAAGATGAAAAAATGCTCAACGACTCCGCCATCAAAATCATTCGGGAACTGAAGATTGAAGGCGGCTGCAACGTTCAGTTCGCCCTGAACCCCAATTCCTCTGAATACTACCTCATCGAGGTCAATCCCCGTGTTTCCCGTTCCTCCGCTCTGGCTTCCAAGGCTTCCGGCTATCCCATTGCCCGGGTCACCGCCAAAATCGTCGTGGGTATGGCTCTGGAGGACATCAAGATTGCCAACACCAACGCCGCTTTCGAGCCCCGGCTTGACTATGTTATCGCCAAGCTGCCCCGGTTCCCCTTCGACAAGTTCGCCTCTGCCACCAATAAGCTGGGTACCCAGATGAAAGCCACCGGCGAAGTCATGGGCATCGGCAGCCATCTGGAAGAGGCTCTGCTGAAGGGTGTCCGTTCCCTGGAGATCGGCGCCTGCCACTTCCACCTGCCCAAGTTCGACAGCAAGACCGACGAGGAGCTGTTTGAATACATCACCGAGTTCCGTGACGACAACATTTTCGCCATCGCCGAACTGATGCGCCGTGGCATTTCTGTTGCAAAGCTTCACGAGATCACCCAAATCACCGCTTTCTTCCTGGAGGCTGTGGAGCGGATCGTGGCCATGGAGAAGAAGCTGTCTGCCCACGTCGGTTCCCTGGAGGTTCTGAAGGAAGCCAAGGACATGGGCTTCGGCGACAAGTTCATCGCCAAGCTCTGGGGCATGAAGGAAATCGAGGTCTACAACCTGCGTAAGGCCGAAAATCTGTTCCCCGTGTTCAAGATGGTGGATACTTGCCATACCAATGCTTACATTCCCTACTTCTACTCCTCCTACCAGGGTCAGAACGCTTCCGTGCTGACGGAAAAGAAGAAAATCGTGGTTCTGGGCGCAGGCCCCATCCGTATCGGCCAGGGTGTGGAATTCGACTACTCTACTGTCCACGCTGTCATGACCATCAAGAATGCCGGTTATGAGGCCATCATCATCAACAACAATCCCGAAACCGTTTCCACCGACTACACCACCGCTGACAAGCTGTACTTCGAGCCTCTGACCACCGAAGATGTGATGAACATTCTGGAGTTCGAGAAGCCCGAGGGTGTCATCGCCTCCCTGGGCGGTCAGACCGCCATCAACCTGGCACAGCCTCTGACCGACCGTGGTGTAAAGATCATCGGCACCGACTGCGCCGCCATCGATAAGGCCGAGGACCGGAATGCCTTTGAACAGCTGCTGAACGAGCTGAACATCCCCCGCGCCAAGGGCCAGGCCGTTACCAAGATCGAGGATGGCATTGCCGCCGCTGCAGAAATCGGCTATCCCGTGCTGGTGCGTCCCTCTTTCGTGCTGGGCGGCCGGGCCATGCAGATCGTTGCCAACGAAAAGCAGCTGCGCCACTACCTGCGCACCGCCGTTGAGATCGACGAGGACAAGCCCGTTCTGGTTGACAAGTACATCCAGGGCCGCGAAGTGGAGATCGACGCCATCTGCGATGGCCGGGATGTGTTCGTTCCCGGCATCATGGAACTGGTGGAGCGGACCGGTGTCCACTCCGGTGACTCCCTCTCCGTGTATCCTCCCTTCTCCATCTCCAACAAAGTCAAGGGCATCATCCTGCAGTACGCCAAGAAGCTGGGTCTGGGCATCGGCATCGTAGGCCTGTTCAACATCCAGTTCATCGTGGACAAGGATGACAATGTGTTCATCATCGAGGTCAATCCCCGTTCCTCCCGTACCGTTCCCTTCCTGTCCAAAGCCACCGGCTATTCCCTGGCAGACATCGCCACCGAGGTAATCCTTGGCAAGAGCCTCAAGGAGCAAGGTCTGTTCGACATCTACCCCGACGAGAAGAGCCGCTACTATGTGAAGGCTCCCGTCTTCTCCTTCAACAAAATCCGGGGTCTGGACGCTTACCTGTCCCCCGAAATGAAGTCCACCGGCGAAGCCATCGGCTACGACCGCACCATGACCCGTGCATTGTATAAGGCCCTCCAGGCCTCCGGCATGCACCTGCAGAACTACGGCACGGTTCTTGCCACCATCGCCGACAAGGACAAGGAGGAAGCTCTGCCTCTGATCCGCCGGTTCTACAACCTGGGCTTCAACATTGAGGCCACCCTGGGTACCGCCATGTTCCTGAAGCGCAACGGCATCCGCACCCACATTCTGGGCAAGATCAGCGAAGGCAGCGAGGAGATCCCCAACGCTCTGCGCCAGGGCCACATTGCCTACGTGATCAACACCAAGGATCCCGGCGCCAGCGAGGCTGACGGTCTGGAGATCCGTCAGATCGCCACGGAACACAATGTGACCATGTTCACTTCTCTGGATACCGTCAAGGCCCTGCTGGATGTGCTGGAAGAGACTACCCTGACGATCTCTACGATTGATGCCTGATAAAATAAACCGTCATTGCGAGCCAGTGCGCACACTGGCGTGGCAATCCCCTAAGGTTTTTGGAATGTCCGGGGGATCGCCACACCAGTCTGCTGACTGGTTCG
>JAZSHO010000192.1:0-2270 GCA_045533345.1 Faecousia sp.
AGCTGCGGGGCGTTATCTTTCGGTTGCCCTTTATAGCCGACTCAGAGGGCGCACCTCGCTATGTTACCGCAGACGAGTATTTATCCGGCAACGTCCGGGAAAAGCTGTCTGTAGCCAAAGAAGCCGCCATAATCGACCCGGATCTTTACAGTGACAATGTGGTTGCCCTGGAAGCGGCACAGCCGAAAGATCTGGAAGCCCATGAAATTGATGTTCGTCTGGGCGCTACCTGGATCGACAAAAAGTACATTCAGGAGTTCATGGAAGATCTGCTGGACCCGCCCTATAAAATGAGAAGAACAATTAAGGTCAACTACTCACCCTTCACCGCAGAATGGAACATCACCGGCAAGAAGAACATCGGCTACCGGGATGTCAATGCCAACACCACCTACGGTACTTCCCGGATCAATGGCTATCAGATTCTGGAGGGCAGTCTGAAGGTCCGGGATGTGCAAATACATGATATTGTGGAGGACTCCGAAGGACGGGAGAAACGGGTGCTGAATCAGAAAGAAACCACCCTGGCACAACAGAAGCAGGAATCCATCCGGGATGCTTTCAAGGACTGGATCTGGAAAGACCCGGAACGAAGACAAACTCTGGTGCAGCAGTACAATGAGCTTTTCAATTCCACCCGGCCCAGAGAATACGACGGCAGCCATATCACCTTCGGCGGTATGAGTCCGGAAATTACCCTTCGGGAGCATCAGCAGAACGCCATCGCCCACATTCTCTACGGCGGCAATACACTCCTTGCCCATGAAGTCGGCAGTGGTAAAACCTTTGAAATGGTTGCCGCTGCTATGGAATCCAAGCGGCTGGGCCTGTGCAGCAAGTCCCTGATCGCCGTTCCCAACCATCTGACAGAGCAGTGGGCCTCTGAGTTCCTGCGGCTGTACCCTTCCGCCAATATTCTGGTCGCCCGAAAAAAGGACTTTGAACCGGCACGGCGAAAGACCTTCTGCGCCAAGATCGCCACCGGCGATTATGATGCCATTATCATGGGACACTCCCAGTTTGAGAAGATCCCCATCTCTATGGAACGGCAGCAACAGCTGATCCAGCAGCAGATATGGGAAATTGAGGATGGTCTGGAAGAAATGCGTTCCAGCGGTGCGGAACGGTTCTCTATTAAGGCATTGGAGAAAACCAAGAAAAGTCTGGAAGTCAGACTGAAGAAGCTGATGGAAACAGGCCGCAAGGATGACGTTGTTACCTTTGAGCAGCTGGGCGTTGACCGTCTGTTTGTTGACGAGGCGCATGGGTACAAAAATTTGTTCCTCTACACAAAAATGCGGAACGTTGCCGGTCTGTCTACCACCGATGCCCAGAAATCTTCGGATATGTACATGAAGTGCCGCTACATGGATGAAAAGACCGGAAGCCGGGGTGTTATCTTCGCCACCGGCACCCCTGTAAGCAATTCCATGACAGAGCTTTATACCATGATGCGGTATTTGCAGCATGATATGCTTCAGGAACGAAAGTGGAGCCACTTCGACTGCTGGGCTTCCCAGTTCGGTGAAACCAAAACGGTTATTGAACTGGCACCGGAAGGAACCGGCTACCGGGCAAGATCCCGCTTTGCTAAGTTCTTTAATCTCCCGGAGCTTATCAACATCTGGAAAGAAGCAGCTGATGTGAAAACCGCTGACCAGCTAAACCTTCCCCGACCTACGGCAGTCTACCACAACGAGGTAGCGCAGCCTACAGCACAGCAGAAAATGCTGGTTCAGCAGCTTTCGGAACGAGCCGCCAAGGTTCACAGTGGTGCCGTTAAACCGGAAGAGGACAATATGTTGAAGATAACCTCGGACGGACGGAAGCTGGGACTGGATCAGCGAATCATCAACCCCAATCTCCCGGACGATCCCAGCAGCAAGGTCAATATGTGTGTCCGGAATATTCTGCGGATCTGGGAGGACGGAAAGGATGACAAGCTAACTCAGCTTGTATTCTGTGATATTTCTACTCCCAAAAAGCCCACAACAGCCAAAGGAAAAACCCTGGACAGTCCAGAGGTTCATGCTTTGGAATCTCTGGCTGAGGTTCCGGAAGAAAAGGAATTCACCGTTTACGATGATATTCGCTCCAAGCTGATCGATGCCGGTGTTCCTGCAGAGCAGATTGCCTTCATCCATGATGCCAATACCGATGCCCGGAAAAAGGAGCTGTTTGGAAAGGTGCGTTCCGGACAGGTGCGTGTACTTATGGGCAGCACCTTCAAGATGGGAGCCGGTATGAATGTACAGGATCGCCTCATTGCC
>JAZSHO010000134.1:0-27349 GCA_045533345.1 Faecousia sp.
ATCCAGGCTGAGATTAGCAAGCTTTCCGGCATTGTTGCTGTTTTCCACCTTCAGCCCATCCACATCTGTGCGGAGGTTAAGAACCTTTCCGCGCAGTTCCGCATAGGACTGGTTGTTTTTGGCTGTCGTGCTGCTTCTGGAAGGGCTGCCGGTGCATTCAATAACATCCCGCTGCCCCTGCTGCTTTTTGGTCATTACATAGGCGGTGATTGTCTTTCCGTTTTTGTCGGTGATCTGCACCGTATTGCCGGCGTGGAGCGTCAAGGATGCGGGTATCGAGACCTTGCACGGGGTATAGCTGACATCCTTCAGCAATTCATACAGGCTCTGTGCAACAGGCACAAGCGCATCCGCACTGGAAGCGATCAGCAGCGGGTTTCCTGTGATGGTGTAGGTGTTTACGGCGCCTTCGATGCCGTCCGGGTAGACAGTCCCAACATCCTCTTCATTCTGCCGAAGCTGCACCTTCTTAATGGCCGCCACGGTGTAGTCCTCGAAGGTCAGGCCGCCTTGATAATACGGAATCGCTTCCGTGAGGATCAGTTCCACATTGCCGGCGCCGTCATCCGTAACCGTGATCCCATCGCCTGTAATGGAAACATTACCGGCTCCGTCGTCTTCCACTGTAATGTCGGGATGATCTATTGACAGCACACCGTCCGCGTAGCTGACGGTACCGCCGGAGGTTCTGATTCCGGCGGCAGCTGCTGTATACCAGGCGAATTCTATCTCCCCATCCGGGGTGGCCCTGCAGAAACGGCCGGCAATTTCCCCGATCCAGCGCATGAGCTGGCGTCCTGTGATGCCAGCTCCGGAAATACGCTGGACGGTATATCCGCCGTTTGGGATCTCCGCATTCTTCAGCTGCAGTCCGCACGCCTGACAAACCAGCGACGCGAACTCATACAGGCTGTATGGCCACGCAGGCAGCTGCGCCAGCCATTGGGTCAGATCCCGATCCAGCCAGGTTACCCGGTCATAGGCCACAATGCTCATACTGTTGGCGCTGGGCCTGGTAGGCTTTTCCGTTGTGAAAAGACCCACCTTGTACCGGGTCCCGTCATCCAGGACCCGGTAAACCATCAGTTCATCCCCTGCGGATATCTGAAGTGTCCCCAGGGGCGCAATTATTTTCGCCTCGATCATGTTGGCGCAAGCAGATCCCAGGGCCAGCTCCTGCTCCGCATTGACGCATTCCGTTATGGTAACGCTCTGGATCGCATTGACCGTACCAACACCGGAGTACAGTTCCTCGCCCCCGGGTAACTCTATCAGTGTTTTAATCATGGTACTACCTCTTAGCACTGAATTATGTTGAAGCTATATCCGCTCCAAAGCCCGGTCCTCGCATTCTTCCAGCTGATCCCGTACTTGGAGCGGTAAGCCTTATCCGTCACCTGCTTGGAGGAATCCAGCCTGTCCGGATGCGTGAAGTCGAAGTCCGGTGTTTCCGGGAACAGGCGTTCCATGTACTGCCGTTCCTCTTCGGTTAAGTGCTCATAGGTAAACGACCAGGTTCCAACCTTATAGCGGGCAACAATACGGTGCATAACACCGCTCTCATCACGACCGGAATCAGAGGTATCCAGGTCCTCATAACTCACGCCAACCTCTTCGTCAGGAACGAGCATTGGCACTCCGTTTATCTTGAATTTATCCGTTGTCGCTCTCATGCTCTCTCTCCTCTCACAACGGCCATGCGGGTCTGGTAACGGCTGACCGCATTCGCAATCACATCATCACCGATAGTGATACCCAGCACTGCTTCCAGAATCTCCCGCAGCACCGCCACAGTTGCCTCGTGTCCGGCGAGATTGCTTGCGGCGTAATCCTGCATAACCAAAGCAACGGCTTCCTGGATAGTCTCCAGAGGGGCTTCAATATTGGTGCCGTGCCGCTGATCGCCCACGACAGCCATGAACGGCTTATTGGGCGGCAGAACCGCACCCTGGGCGAGGTAGGGGATTTCGGGAACGGAAATCGTCTTGATCAAATCCTTGAACGGTGTCACCCCGGCGATGTTAATATCGCGGATTTTTCGCAAGGCTGTGTTAATCCCGCTAAAAGGAACCTCTATCGCTTTATTCAGACCCGAAATGATTCCGTTCACGATTTCCTTGAACGCCGTTAAAATTCCATCTTTGATATCGACAAATATCTCACCGGCAACCGAAAACACACTTACCACATCCGCCCAAGCATCTTCGAAGGTGTCTCTGAAAAATGTACCGGCAGCACCGAAGGCTTCCTCCGCTCCTTGCCAGGCATCTTCCGCCCCCTCCTTCGCCCCCAGCCACAGGTCCGAGAAGAAACCAGCCACCGGCTGAATGACATTTTCATCGAACCAAGTCGCTATGCCGGAGAATGCGTCCGTTATCCCGTCTTTTGCATCTGTGGCAAAATTTGAGATATCTGTGCCAAGATCCGAGAAAAAGCCGGCCACCGGTTGAGTGACCTTCTCGTCGAACCAAGTCGCTATACCAGAAAATTCCTCCGTTATCCCGTCTTTGGCTTCTGTGCCGGAATCCGAGATACTGAGTCCCATATCCGCAAAGAGACCGGCTACAGGTTGCGTGACATTCTCATCAAACCAACTTGAAGCATTTGTCCATGTTTCCTCGATCTTTGCCCAGGCATCGACTGCATAATCCGCGATAACATCACGATTTTCATCAATCCAGACCGCTGCATCATCAAGTGCTTGGGATACGCTATTGAGTCCTGTAACAATTGCGTCACCGGTCCATTCCGCAGCGGGCTGCAAAAAGTTATCCCACAGCCACTGTGCGTAGGGCTTTAGGAATGCGATTACTGATCCCAGCACCCGCAGTGCAGATGTCAGCACTCCAAGAAAAGCCGGCAATGCGTCTTCTATGGTCCAGTCTGCCAGCGGTACGAGTATCTCGTCGTACGCCCATTCCAGGCCATCCCATGCATCCCGCGCCAGTGGGTCAACAGCGTCCTTCAATTCCTGCAAAGAATCGGAAAGCGGCGTCAGATCGATCTCCTTCAGCGGTTCAATCAAAGTCTCTATTTTATCCAGAATAGCCTGGAAGGCAGGAGAAATTTGATCCTTCACATTCGCGCCAAAGGAAATATCCCCTGCCGAAACTCCACCGGTACTGCTTACCGCTGTTTCTTCGCCGGCAGAAGCTCCCGAGCTTTGATCCGCCAAAACATTCAGTTCATCAAATCCCGCAAGAGATTTCTTTGCTGCTTTTCCGGCTTTTTCTGTGGCATCGGCCAGATCTTCCGCACCACCTGCGGAGGCCACAAACCCAGCAGAAACATTATTGAGTTGCTTTGTAATCTCCCCGGATACACTTCCTCCGGAAAACAGCGCTATGATTCCCTGGTAGATTCCTTTTGCAAGCCCAATGATCATCTGATATACAGCATTAAGCAGACTTGGAATTGCTTTGATCAAGGAAACCGCAACCGTTTGCACCAGCTGTGGCGCGACCTGTTCAATCAGCTGGCCAATACCGCCCAGCGAGCGCTCTACGACCGGAACAATATTTCCGAAGTATTTGGACACCGAATAGACCAAATTATTGATCGCTTTATCCAAATCTCCGCCGCCGGATATTGCTGAAAGCACATTTTTCCAGGCTGCTGCCGTCATAGCCGCAGATCCGCTGATCGTACCCTCCGCCTCTTCGGCAGTCGCACCCGCTATTCCGAGTTTCTCCTGGATAGCGTGGATTGCACTGTATACATCCGCAAGGTTGTTGATGTCATACTTCACTCCGGAATAAGCTTCTGCATCTTTCAGCAAGCGTTCCATCTCTGTTTTCGTGCCTTGGTATCCTAGGGCAAGATTATCAAGGAGCGTATACTGCTGCTTAGCAAAACCGGCATAAGCCACCTGAACACGTTCCAGCGGATTGCCCATTTTGTTGGCATTATCCGCCATATCCGATAGCGCCATATTTGCAATATCCGCCGCTTTTTCTGTATCTCCCCCCAGCGAGCTTATCAAGCTTGCAGAAATCCCGATAACCTGCTCCATGTATTCGTTTGCCGACAATCCCGCAGCGAAGAACGCATTCTCCGCGTATGCTACAACTTTTTTCGCACTGTCGCCAAACAGGGTTACAACGCCACCCGTGAGCTGCTCATAGTCCGCATACGCATCGACAGCCTGCTTTGTAATTGCCGCAACTCCGGCAGCCATTGATGTAACCAATCCTGCCAGCACATTTTTCAAGCCGCCCAGGAGGCCTTTAATGCCCTGGATGCCTTTTATTAGGCCCGTATTATCCAGAGCAGTGCTGATCGTTACTTTTCCATCTGCCAACGTAATCTCTCCCTTCGATCCGTCGGCACTATGGCACTACCTGGTCAATTATTCTTGCGCGGTGGTATGATAATTTCGAATACTTTTCCGCAGTTTCGGCCTTTGCATTTCACAAATAAGCCTCTCACATTTGCGTCCGGTGATATACTGATCGGCATGCGGTATCCGCAATGAGGGCATACGATACGATCTCTCTCCATACCTTACTCCCCCATCAGCTTCTTCAGCCGTTCCTGTTCCGCCAATTCCTCGGCGGAATACCGTGTTCTCAAATCGATCACATCTCTGTTCTCCCGATAGAACTCCTGTTCCCATTTTTCCAGCTTCTTTCCCCGGCGCAGCTTATCTCTGATAGCAACACGAGTCGAAAGCTGACCTTCGCCGATAGCGCTGAAATAGGATAGAAAGGTCCACCAGTGCAGGTATGGCAATGTGCGGATTTCCACACCCGCCACCTTGTTTACATCTGCGACAATAGCCCGGGTATCCTGTTCCCAATCCAGCAATTTAGGACCGGGCTTGGCATCAAGATCTCCATACGAAATAAACGCCGCCAGATACTCCATCGCCTCATACTCGTGTTCGCAGGGAATCTCCCCTTCATAAAACAGCGAGATTGCCGTATACCACCGGACATACTCCGGCTTGTCAGGATCGTTGAGATACTTCAGGATTTCTAAGACATCCCTAAAATCCGCATTGATTTCATATTCTGTGCCGCCGATCACAGCGGATTCCGGCAACTGCCACGCATTCACTTGTTTTTCCTCGCCCGCTTGTTTTTCCTCGCCTGAGCCCGGCGCTGTGCCCGGTTCGGTCCGCTTTTTGCCGCCTCAGCATCGTTCTTCGCAAGGCTGCGCAAGCCGTCCTGCATAACCGGTGCCAGGGCTGCCAGGAAATTGGTAATGACGCGCTCGCCGTTGCTGGATACGGCCATAAGATTCACACCGTTCAGGATCTCATCGAAGTCGTTCTGCGCACCAAACACATCTGTCAGGATCCCTTTAACCCGCAGATCTGCCTCACGCATGAGCTTGATCACATCGCTTCCGTCGGGATTATCGCCCAGCGCTGTGCCCTTGGCGACCAGCTCATCTTCCACCTTCTGAATCTCATCTTTTGCGCTGATGAAGCGGTTATATACGTTAAAATCAGAGGGGTTGAACCGGAGCACGCCGGCACCCTCGATTTGGAATTCTCGAATGCCAATATCAAAAGAGAGTGTTTTCATAGTAACCTCCTGTAAAATGCCCACCCTCCGAAGAGGGTGGGGCTGTTATCACTGCTGATCTGCAGTAAACGTTTTTGTGGACACATTGAAGGTGCCCTTGGTTCTGACACCGGTATAGTGCAGCGTGAAGGGAATCTGGTAGCCGGTGGTGTCGCCACCGTAGCTGGAAACCTCGATATAAGCCTCTTCCTTGATGGCAGGGAAAGAGGTTGCATCTGCGCCTTCTTCCCACAGCTTAACATCGATCACATCGGTCTTCAGTTCATCCAGGACCAGCTGGTCATCGATGATGGCCTGCAGCCGCTCAAACAGTGCGCTGCCCGTCTCCGCATAGAACGGTTCAACGGTGCCGGTCTTTTCATAGCTGGAAACCAGGACCGAGGTCTCTCCCATGATGTTCTTTTTCTTGTCGACCTGGGCAGCCAGTTCGGTACTGTACTCCTCCAGGTCCTTGCCCAGGCGTTCATATACCGCTTCCTCCCCGGGGGCAGCGGTATTGATAAAATGGGCCAGGTACTTCCGCTCGATTTTCGCCATTTTAGTTCACCTCGTATTTTCTGATAAAATTAACGGAAAGCTGCACCATGTAAATGGCGACACCTTCCTCTGTGGCGCTGTAAATAGCGCCGTTTTGTGCCCTGATCTGCTCCGATGCAGGATCATCCCCGAAGGTAGGGGCTTTTTTAAGGATACTTTGCTCCTGCACCCACTCCTGCAGGTCGGCAAGCCAGTCCGCATTCAGGACATCGCCTTCCGCATCATCTGTTGCCTTTGCGAAGGTGTAGTACAGGCCGAAGTTATACTGGTTCTCCACCGTGATGTTCCCCAGCAGATCTTCCTTCCTGGACACCTCCAGCAGCCCGGAAGGGGCAATGCTGGCGCTTCCGGGATCTGCCGCCACATAGTCCACCTGCATGGAACCGATTCTGGCATTTCCGGGGAAGCTCTTCAGCCATTCCCGAATCGTGGTAAGTGCAGACATCTTATTTCCTCCTGCTGTTCAAATAGCGCTGCAGCTCAGCAGCCATGACTTTCCCCTCAGCCGCAGATAGGGCGCGGTCCCATCTGGGGCCGGCCTTGGGGTTCTTGGTTTTCGTAAATTGCAGATTGCGGGCCGTCAGGACCTTAACGCTGCCTTTTCTGGATCGCCAGCCCTCCGGAGTCATAAAGCCGGCGGCGTTGATCTTGGGATCGATCATCACCTTCCCGTAGAACAGGTACTTCGCATAGGGAGTATCTGTAACGATCTCCGGGCGTGAGATATTGGTCTGCGCTACGGTGAGCTTGTAGGTCATGCCGGTTAAGAAAGGCATATACCGCTTTATCCGGCGAAGCACATTCTGGGTATGGAAGCGCTGCGCGTCGCCGCCGGGATCCACGCCCCGCCCCCGAAGGATCTTAGGAACGGGATTTATTTCCGCAGATACAACCCATTTTTTCATCCTCCGGCCTCCGTATGCACGATCTCGCCGTCCCAGCGCTTGCAGTCCGCGTATTTAGCCACAACCAGGCCCGGCACCTTCACCGGCACAAAGTCCCGCCACTGGTCAGCGCTGGAAATCTCCGGCCCAACACCTTCGTATACCTTATCATCCGCAAACACCGTCTGGGTATTGCCGGGAATTACCAGAAGGAAGGAATTCGCCTCCCGGCTTCCGGTCTTATCCACAGACAGGGTCTTCTTGTGATCCAGGAAAGCTTTGGGATACACCGTTCTGGTGTATCCCTTGTCTTCTTTGTGGTATACCGTTACTGTCTGCCGGCACAGAAGGTCATAGTTGACCGGGCAGCCCTTTTTCACAAACCGCACACACTCACCCCTCTGTAGATATCGAGATACCGCTGTGCGGCTGCGTAAAGCTCCTTGGCCTGTCCTTTCAGGCTCAGATCCATGGCAGCCCCGTTCCCGTAGCTGACCGATACAGAACCGATGGACGCAGAAGCGACACTACCGGTCCCACACTGGGCGGCTGCAATTGCCGCCACCACATCTGCCATAGCGCATACCGCCAAAGCCTCAGCATTTTCCGCCGGGGCGGTGACGGTGTAGATGCGCTTGTACTTCTGCAGTTCTTCTGCTGCTCTGGCAGAAAACGCAGGCCACTCCTGCTCTGTGATGGAGCTGCCGAAGTAGATTTCTTTGTAAAACTTGAATTCTACCACAGAGCGCTCACCTCCTCAGCAATCAGACAATAGCGATGTCCTTCAGCACGGCGGCCTTCAGAGTGTTCTTCAGAGCAACACCCGCCACCAGTTCCACTTCACCGGTCTTGACAGCACCGGGAGCGTTCAGGTCAGGCATATAGCTGGAGATCACACCGGTACCGCTGGGGGAAATACCGTGGAAGCCGTCCAGGCCCAGGGAGACCGCATAGATCGCAGTCTTGCCTTCGGTGGTCTCCACCACATCCTTGGTGCCGGTGCCATCGTAGTACTTGCCCAGGTCCACCATGGGAACGCCGGCATAGGTCTCCACAGTTCTGCCGAAGTCATCCTTGGTCCGCTCATAGTAACCGGCCCGGCGGGCGATGGAACGCAGCTTGATCAGCATCGCGGTGTTCATCATCAGCATGGACGCAGTGCCATCGATAGCGCTGACCAGGGCATCCATCTCATCCAGGAAGGCATTGTAGTTCTCGTCTACCTCCGCAGAGGAAGTCAGGGAGACTGCGCTGGTGATCTCATTCTCGGTACCTGCCAGCAGCTTCTTCAGGCCATCGAAACCGCCGCCCGCCACAGTGCCGTTGATAGCCATGTTGTGGAAGTAGTTTGCGGTAGCCTTGATCTTCTGCTCCGCCTGGAAGGCCAGCTCATCCACTGCGCCGGCGGTGTTCTGCATCACGCGGTCCACCTGGAAGGAACCGCCCATGATAATGGCGTTGGTGGTCTTCTTCTGCCGCTTAGCCTCGCCGGGGGTGTACTCGGTATTGACGGTACGCACCGCAGCGGTAGAGGGGGTCTTCAGCTGTACGTAGCCATAGGCCAGGGTGCTGCCGCCGGTGCCGGGGGAAATGCAGTTGTCAAAGGTCATGTTGTCCAGCAGCAGGGAGCTGCGCCGGAACATATCCACGATCTGCTGATCTACCTTGTCGGCCATGCCGACCTTTGCTTCTTCCAAAGTAATTGCCATAGTTTAGTTCATCCTTTCATGTTACTTGTTGTAGCGCTCGCGCAGCGCTCCGGCAAGGGTGTCCGGTGCCGTGCGAGGCGGATTGCCTGTGCCCGTTCCCGGGGCATAAGGGGGAGGCGCTTCCTCTGTGTCGAAGAGGTAGCCGCTCTCCTTCTGGAGGGCCTCCAGAGCGGCTGCGATGTCCTGGTCCTGGTTTTTGCTTTCTCTCAAAGCCGGCACATCCAGCAGGGCGGAGATGGCCGTAGCATTCTTACCCTTGGCACCGGTGATCGCCTTCTCCAGCTTCTGCTGGAAGTCGCGTTCCGCCAGTTCCTTCGTGTGCGCCGCAACCGCCTGGTTAAACTTGGTCTCCCATTCCTGGGCCTGCCGACGCACAGTCTCCAGATCTGTTCCCTGGTCCTTGAAGCCCTGGATGGTTCTCTGTGCCTCATCCAACTGCTGCTTGACGGTGTCATAGTCAGCAAAGGGCTTCTTGGCGGCTTCGATGTCCCGGCCGTTCTCGGCCATGATGGCATCGATGATCTCTTTGGGAAGTGCCTGGTCGCCTACCTTGAAATTCTGCAAAAATTCTCTTTTCATGGTCTTTCCTTTCTCCTCTATGCTTTGTTTCCGGGGGTCGCTTCCCCTGAGGCCGGCTGTTTTTACGCCCGCCACGGCAAAAATAGGTATGAAAAATCAGGGTGCACGAAATACACCCTGATCAATCAACAAAATATTTAATATGGATTGCTAAATCCCCAGTAATTCTTCTCTGCATCTATTCTTGCACACTTAGCTTCTTCTAAAGTCTTATAAGTTCCAATATGCAGTATTTTTCCGTCTACAGTTATTCTCACCTTAAAAGTTGTGCGTTTTTTTCCTTTCATCTCAATAATACCGGGAATGCCGAACTTATTGCTTTTTCTTGGTCGCCTATTTCGTTCCTGAACTTTAAGGGACACCCATCGGCAGTTTGACGGTTCATAATTGCCATTTACATCAATTCGATCTATTGTTAGTCCATCAACAAAACCGTTAGACATAGCCCAATTATAAAAGTTTCGGAAACCATCTTTTCCAATCCAATCGGCACATACCGAGATTCCTCTGCCACCATAATCCCGAAACTGTATGTGATATGGATATCGGCATCTGGCTTTCATACCGCTCAACACGCTGTATAATTTCTTACCATAGGGCAGATCAATCAGCTTGCTCATTAACTATCTCCTCCAGGATACGCTCAATCTGCTCACGCATAGCATTGTGAGAATCGCGCATAACCATCGCAACACACAACATGGAGTTATTACAAAGTTCCCGGCTTAAGCCCGCTGAAACAGCTACTTCAACAGCATCTAAAGTGCTGATTGCACACTCTATCGTATAACATATATCGTCCAGTTTTTTAACTTCTTGTCTAATTGTTTTTTTCGGCATAAGTATTTCCTCCTTGATTTTCACCCGGAGGAAGAGTATAATAGATTTACTACTCCTTCGGGTGTGGTGCGTAGAGTGTTGGTAAGGTTTGCGAGGCCGCCAACACTCTATTTTTCTTTCATCGCTTCGATACCCTTCTTTATTAGTGCTAAAAGTGTGCAACCACATTCTTTCATAAAGCTCTGAATTTCTGCTTTCTCCTGTGGTGTAACACGGATAAATAAGCGCTCTGTCTTTGGGTTATCGATGCGAGGTCTTCCCTGCGACGGGGACATATAAGCACCTCCTTTTTTGTACGCACATTTATTATAATACTGTGCGCACAAAAAGTCAAGAGGGAATTTCAAATTTTTTCGCATAGAAAAACCACCAGCCAAAACGGTTGGTGGTTTAGTCTGGATCGGGCCATTCTGTAAGGGCATTGCAGATTTCCTTTTCTTCTTCGATAGCCTTTTCAATTTCCTCCGCAGTTTTTCCGCTCGGAACGGCGTAGTCAATCATTACAATTCCCTCCATTTCACGCCGTAATCTTTTTCAAACTGAGTGAGCGCAGCTATATACGCTTCAACCTCCCCCATATCATATGGCTTTGTGCGGTATTTGTCAACTGTTTTATCAAACATAGCAGGGGTAAACGGAGTCGCCTGTCTCATGTCATACATATACACCTTACCATCATTGCAGGCAACAATGCCAAATTTATAGCGCTTATGCCCCGCACTCACTAAATCCGCGCCAGAAGGCGGTGTGTTGGTGCCATGATTATGTACTACGACTAACGAGTACTCAGGATAACTGCCGATTTTTTCCTTTAATGCTTCTGTATAGAAGGTTTCATTTCTTACCTTGCTCGATGTAACCCCAACAAGTTCTCCCTGCGGTCCTATTACTGACAAATCCTCAAAATAATCTCCACCTTGGTGTGTCACAGCTGCCTTAGCTCTCTTATAGATTGCCTCATTCAATGCTGGGTCATCAGAAAGCCCCTCAAACTTAGCCCTGTATTCCGGGCTATTAATCTTCTCCATATTCGTTTTAGGCGTTCCAACACCAAAACCGCCGCTTTTCTCTTTTTCCGGTGGCATTGCATTCTTTGCCGCCTTCTCCGCCGCCTTGCCCTTCTTCCAATCGAAGCCGGCTGTTTCCATCCTGGCATGCTGCATAGGCAGGCCGGTACCTTTGGAGAACCGGGCATATTCCTCCCGGAGGCGTACCAGCCGGATCTGATCGGTCTGCAGCTTCTCCGTGTCACCGGTAGATTCATCCACCAGGATACGGCGCTTCTGCTTGCGGATCGTGCGCTCGAACTTCCGCTGGCGCTGGGTAGCTTCATAGAGGGTGTAGTGTTTCCCTTCAAAGGTAACACCTTCCTCATTCTGCCGACGGAATTCTTCCAGTTCCTCCTCGGTATACTGGGGTTCACTGACTCCGAGAATGATCGGTGAAGCCGCATGACCGCAATTCAGAGTCCCGATCCGGCGTACCAGGCTGCTGTTAAGCCGCTCATACTCTTTATCCGAGTATTGCTTTCCCTGGTACGGCTCGTGATCCGGAGCACTGCCGCCGTGTGCCGATATTTCCCATCCGTCGCATCCAAGATCATCATGGTTCTGCTGGGAGATCTGCTCCTGCATCAGGCCCATTCCGCCCATGATATTGCGCCGCACAGCAGCTTCCATGGATGTATGTACGCCGGATTCATAGTCGATCGTGCGGATTCCCTGCTCTGCAAGATTGCGGACCGCATCCCGGACGGCAGAAGTATAGTCCTGGGCGCCGGTGCTTACCTTTTGGAAGGTAAAATCGCAGGCCTGCATATAAGCATCTGTCAGCTCACGGCATTGGCCATCGGGTCCCACAAAGCCCATTGTCTGGGTGATGTTTCTGAGATCCTCTCCAGCCAGGCTTACCGTAGAATCAAGGATCTGCTGCAGACTGGAATTGGCTGAGAACGGAATCGCATGGCTCGTGGGAAACCGGGACATGTCGAAATTGTACCCGGTCTCTGCCGCCTGGGTCAGAAGTTTTTCCGCTTCCTTCTGCGATACTTTCAGGCGCTTGGCAATTTCCTTCTTCAGCTTTTTCTGGGATACACCCATCTGCTGCAGCCGCCACGCATCATAGGATGCCGTAGCTGTAAACTGTCCAGCCTCCGCCACCCGCTTTGCGATATCCTCTATGAGGAAATCAATGACCGGGTCCAGCAGCTGCTCTGACTGTCCGCGCAGCGCATCGATTTGGCTTGCTGTGAGCATTACAGAATCCCTTCTTCAACACTTTCGGGCATATACAGTTCTCGAATCTTCGCACGGTCCTCCGGTGTGTCGCAAGGTGCATTGTGGTACCAGCCTACAAGTCTTTCCGGCTGGATCAGCCCCGCAGCGACCATCTCTTTCAACTCCGCATAGGTCTTTGCTTCGTCATAAAGCACACCATTGCCCCAGGAGAAGATCACAGAATCTTCCGCCACATCATGAGCGCCTTCCACCTTGTAGAGCTGCCCCAGAACACCGCACAGCTGCAGTGCCTCCCTGGCGGCTTTCTCCCACATCTTTTGAAAATCGATAATGGTCAGGTTGTATTCGCCGGCGCTGGAGGTGATCTCTGTTGCTGTGCGCTCAGCGGCCTCTACTTCGCTCAGCAGGCCGCGCTTTAGGCCAATAACATTTTCCACATTGCGCAAATACTCCTGCTTACGAGCCAGGAAAGACGCCTCACGAAGCTGCGGCGAAAAGATATTAAATCCGACGGTTTCCGGATCCCCATCGAGAGCAACAAAAACATTGCTGGGCAAAATGCGCTCACCGCGTTCGTTCTTTGTGAACAAATCTTCGCTGATGCTGATTCTGCTCTCACCGCGTTCGAATTCGCCGCAAAGCTGCGCCTCATTGCGGTCAATGTTGTGGATCAGCCCCACAGCCGCAGCATAAACGGAAACCGCATCGGACGAACCGTCCACACAATTGGCAATAGGCGCTCGCAAGCTGATCAGACCCACGGAGTGAATGGGCTGGGTAAAGGTATACACATCCTGCATATGTGCGTACTGCGGCAAGGCACTGAGAGGAACCTGCTGACCGATGTCCGTCTTGGAATACGACTGAAAGAGCCGGTTCTTGATGGTCAGGTATCCGTTTTCATCCACGGTCCGGCGTTCCAGCAATGTGAAGTACCGGTTCCCGTAGGTGGAAAACTCAGCAGTCCCGATGTCTGCCATTTTCCCTTCCGAGTCACGGGCAAACACCAGAATATTATTTCTGGGGATGGCAATGAAGCGAAAACCGGACTTTCCGGGAATCGGTTTCAGATTGCACTCACCGCCGACCAGCGCATGCTGCATAGCCTCTCCGGCTTTCTCACCGAGAGCCGCCAGAACGTGATCCGCAAACGCATCCTCGCTTTTTGCCGTGTATTCGGAAAACACGGTTTTTGTCAGCTTTCGGACAATGGTGTAGGGGATGCGCTGGCACGGATCCTGATCCTTCGTCGGGGTGCGGTGATAGTACATCTCTGTCCATTCTGTAATCGCCGCCCGCATTGCCTGTGATGTGATATCGTTTGCCTGGAAGGCCAGGGCATACCCACCCGCATTCTCGATTAAACTCATTTCTTAGCCTCCCCGGTATTCACGATAATTTTTCTCTGCGCCCGGATTCCATCTCTGAGCCCGGCAGTATAGGCAGTCTTCCTCCCCAGTTCCTGCTGCAGCTCGTCCACCTTACGGAGCAACCGCCTATTGTCTTCCAGTACAGTTTCCTTAGCCCACATAGGCAGAAACCGGTTGATAAACCAGTTTTTAATCCTCTTGATCATTGTCTGCTCCTCTCCAATAGCGCCGCATGACTGTGGCGCAGAAATATCGTATATCATCCATGGCGTGGTCATTTTCCTTGATTGGTCTGTCGACCTCGCCCTTTTCATCCCATCGATAAAGCCCGAATTCCCGGATCGCGTCACGGCATTCGGCGCTGACCTTAATGGCACCGGTCTGTAGCATTGTTGCTGTTAGCCGGATTCCCGGCAGCACATCATTTTTCGCTTTGCGGACAGAGAATCTTCCGTGCCGGCGAATTGTGGCAATAAAAGAAGCTGCCGAAGGGTCCACGATCACAGCGCGGATATCCCTATCGCCAGCCAGTTTCTCCAGCTCAGTATAGTACTCTTCGTCCGTTTTCATCAGTGAATTGCTGCGGCCGGAGTAGTAGAACTCGGCCACACGAAGCGCCTTCCCATTGTGCAGCCACCACAGCCCCGCAGAGAACGGATTGAGTGTACCGTAGTCACAGGATATATACCACTCTCCGTAGCCCTGTGCGATCTCTGGCGGCATTTCTGTGACACAATGTACATCCTTGTCAAATTGATAAATAAGGCCTTCTGCCATGCACCACTCGCCCTGGATATATCTCCGATAGAACACGCCGGAATAGAGTGTCTTATATCGGTTGATGATTTTTTGAGAGAGTGCGGGGTTGTCTTCGAGTTGGAAGTGCAGATGCAGGGCGTTTCTTTTCTGAGCGCAGCATATCCACTCCTTGTAGAACCAGTGTTCTGGGGAATCCGGGTTGCAATTAAACCACAACTTGGACCCCTCCACCGAACAGCGGGCCAGTGCCTGTTCCACGAAGGATCTTGGCTGCAGCGCAACCTCATCCAAGAGCACGCCGGCTAAAGTGCGGCCCTGGATCAGCATGAAGGAGCTTTCATCCTTCCCGCCAAACACTTCGAACATGTTCTCCTTATCCCCATCGGATACAACCAGTAGCTTATCAGACCGCTTCCACTGAATGCTGTATTTTTCCTGGGCGTAGGTCAAGCCCAGGTATGGAGTGATTATGTTCTTCACCGTACTGTCCACGGTTTTTCCGCAAATACCAAACCGCTGCCCGTCGTACCGCCGCATTGCATCATCGATAAACGACAGCATCATGAACACGGTCTTGCCGGAGCGAATAGCACCATCGCAGATCAAAGCATCGTACTTCGTGAAGGGGAATGCCATGATTTGCCTTTGCTTTTCAGAAATCGCCATTGTTTAACCTTTCTGCTTCCTCTTTCAGCGATCTGGTCAGCGGGTCATCTTCCTTCTTGGGTTCGCCCGTCTTGATACCTCCTGCAGCATAGCGCTTCATAAGACTGTCACCAGCTTTCAAGCGATCTGCAAGCGATGGATCTAAGCCGAATTGGTCCTTGACCTGTCCACGCATAACAGCCGTGTAAAACTCAATAACTTCATCCGCAGAAGCTATCCGCTTTTTGGCTTGCGCTGCCATCCGCTCGCTGATATATACAGAAACCTCAGCAACCTTCAACAACCGTGACCCCTGAGAATAAGCCGTCCTCGGGCTATATCCTGCCTTTTTTGCGGCTTCTGTTGCGTTGCCCGTTTCGATGTAGTAATCAGCAAAAGCCTGCTGCTTCGGTGTGAGTGCCATTTACCCACCCCCGTTGAGTTCTTCTGCAAGAAATGTCACTACATCTACTATGCGAAAGGTTTCTAAGAGAGTCACATTCCGTTTTCTACCCAGAATGTTGCGTCTTTCCCGCAGGATGTGCTTTGTGCACATCTTTTTCAGCCGTTCCGAATATACCTGAGTTTGGTTTACCGTAATATGTCTGCCCTGTAGAGAGAGGGCAGACTGCAGTTTGTGCACTAATGATCTTAGCTTGGGCATACAGCCTCATCTCCTCTCAGCAGCATAAAAATACCGCCAAGGGTTCCCCTGACGGTTGGTTATTGAATATCTGGCAAGGTGCTCTTTTCTCAGCCGTTATAGCTTTCTATTTCGTGTTCCTCGACGGTAATCACGCAATCGCGCAACTCCTCGCTGTCGCAGTCTTCGTGACAGTCCACAATGTACAATGATTTTCCGTCGCGAACACTTGCATCGCAAATATATCCAGGTTGATTCTTTGCTGTTATAAGAACTCTATCGCCAAGCTCATACTTCATTTTCGTTTCGCCCCTATTCTAAACGCCGTTATAAAACGTGGAACATTATTTCCTTTATCGATTTGCCATGCCGTCCTGAATCGTGCCTTTCGTGTAACGCCAAGCATCATATCAACATTAAATGTTCTATCTCCATGCTCATTCGCCTCGAAAGCCACTGCAACATTTCCTTTCAGCCCCTCAGACAAATCCTTTGTCAACTGCTCTGGGTTGTTTTTAGAGTATCCCACCGCAACAAACTCTTTGTAATGTACCCTCGTAGGGTCCAACAAATATTTTGTTATTTTGGCTTCTGCTATTATAGCCTTTCCAGCATTTGGAACCCTATTCACAAGACCGCTCGCCGCGCCTCTACCTCCCAAGTATAACATCCTTTCCTTGATAATGCAACCCTCTACCACACACCACAAGTAGCCTCCCTAAATTTATCCTGAAATGATTTGATCCTGATGATATTCTCAGTACACTCCGGTGGCACGTTTCCATAAAAGATTATTTTTTCTGGGTGCAGCTTTTTTACCATCTCAGCATAGCCAGATAGAAAAAGTTCTCTCCGCTCTTTGCTGTTTAGGCAACCTACAGAGGAAATTGCAACAGTCCCCCCCGCTGGCTCTCCGTCAAAACACCAATCATAGGAATCCGGTGTACTCCAGGTAATCGTTGGAATTACATTCACTCCAGCTTCCTGCAAATATGCGCCTACCCAATGTTTGCGGTAATGGTTATAAATCTGTATTGCCTTCGGAAAGTCTGTGTAAAGAGAGAAGTCAGGGGTCATAACATATCTGAATTCAGACAACATCGGCACATATCGATCTATGTTCTTCCATAGGCGGTCGAACTGGTAATCATCCAGGAAGAAATGCACACCCTTGTCCTTGCGGTGCTTGCACTGCGCCGCATAGTTAAATCCAACAAACTCACAACTCCCATCGAATTGTGTAGCTTTCAGCAGAGGAATGCCGTATTCCCCGACCCCCTCAAGGATACAACGTTCTAAATTTTCGTAGCTTCTTGTATTCCTGTAGTTCCCCAAACTATACTGCCTTTCGTTTTGTTGCCCCGCTCCCACCCTCCAGCTTATCCTATACCGGAGACCACACAAAAGAGGCCCGGGATATCTCCCAAGCCTCTCACGCCTATTTTACTCATACCAGTATATCACATAGTTTTGCATTTGTGACTGTCCTAAAAGTGTCCTAATGCTCCGTGGCACCGTACATAGCAATTGTGAAATGACGCAGCGCCTTATTGGCCCTCTTATACAGACTGCTTTCCTCCATCAGTCCGTATTCATCCATAAGTCGCTCAATATACCCCTTCTCACGGGCGATGTACATAACCTCCAGCATATGCCTTTCATCCGGATTCAGCACAGCCAGCCCTCTTTCCACAGTAGCGACTGCCAGCGAAGCCC
The DNA here is from genome assembly GCA_045533345.1 of Faecousia sp. Classification (GTDB taxonomy): domain Bacteria; phylum Bacillota; class Clostridia; order Oscillospirales; family Oscillospiraceae; genus Faecousia. The sequence continues at coordinate 17,451 of JAZSHO010000134.1, forward strand.
TGTGCAGCAGCGCCTTGAGTTCTTCCCGCTTAACGATATTACTCAACAACCGATCTTCTCTGCCGGATCCTCCGCCTTTGACAGGTGTGCCGTCCGCCGTTGCGCTCTTGATACTGCATGCTTCACTCTCCAGACGCTTGATCTCTTCCGGCAAATTCAGCAAGGCCGCCTTCTGGGCGTCATAGTCCCTGAGTTTATCCGCCGCTTTAAACTTCCAATATTCCATACTATTCTCCTTTCGATGCTTCATCAAATTCATGTTCGATCCGGTGGACCAGCATATACCACTTACGCAGCACCACGATTCCCAGAACGAAAAATACTGCGGATGAGATATACGAAGCCGTCACAAGAATATCTATCATACCGATTCTCCTTTCTCTGTTTATAGTGAATGCACAGACATCCCGTCTTCCAGTCCTTCGCAAAAAAGAACTTGATTTGTGTGGGTCTTATAGTAGGGACACTTGACCAGATGATCTTCCTGCTTGTGTGATATGTTCGACACCCCCTTATGCAATCCTCACTGCTTCATCTGTATATCTACCTTTTGGCTCAGGGAGCCTCCGCAGGCTGTTTGAGCCATTCCATAATCTTTGCTTTGCAGTCCTCTTCGCTGTACGATTCGCATTTCCCATCACACACTCTGCCACAAGGGAAAAAATCAAAACCGCACCCAATTTGTTTTTTCGCCCAAATATACAGCTCCTCATCGCTCATCGCCCGGATGCGGTCTGCGTTGGTCTTTGGCTTTGTGTCGGGTGCTATAAAGCCGAAATGTTTCATAATCATTCTCCTTTCGGCGGTTGGGGCAAAGGTAGCCAATGTGTTACATCTTCTTTGTCATATCGATAAAGACCAGTATCCCACAAACCATCTTTTCTCAAATGTGCTTCGTGTACCGTGGTAAACGGCTTATCTCCTGGGGCATTTATTAAAACGTGTTCGAAATATTTAGGCAACCTATCCTTTACCGAAATCCACTCCTGCACCGTTACGCCGTGGGCGATCATCTTATCAGCTATTGCAGACCTGACATCGCACGGGTTTCCAAACGCATATTCCTTGTGATATTTACACCCAATACAGCTTGTAATTCCTTCCGGGCAAATGTCGCTTTCATCTTGCAACTCCACCAACTTTTCCTTCATTCTCCCCCTCTCCTTTCTTGGTAATGCTTACCGCACATTCTCTTGTATCCGTCTTTTGTAGGTGCGCCACAAGTTGCGTGTTCGTGGCATCCATCAACCTCACATTCACACTCAGGAACGGGATGCGGATTTTCCCATCCAAGAATATCAAAAGCCCATTCCAATGTGGACAGACCGCCATGTGTAATGCAGAGCCGACCATTGCTCTGGCAGTAGTAGCCAAACTGATATACCACATCTTTTGCAAATGCTTTCATATCGTCCACTTCCACGGCATCCACGGTGGGGGCTTCTTTTATTGCACGAAAAATGCTCACCGCCTTGTATAAGGGAATATTGTCGTCGGAATTTGCGCCGTGTACCAAATAACCCATTTTATCAATGTGATACCAATCAATTCCTTCGATCACATCTAGCAACGCATTGGCATAAATCAGCCACTTTTCATTTGCCATCTTCTGCCCTCCTACATAGCCACAGCTTTATGGAACTGGGCCATAGTTACGATGGTAGTGCTGCACCATTCCGGCATATTCGCTCGGACCATAGCTTCAGCCAGAGGCGGACACACCGCATTGCCGCACCGGGCTACCTGCTTATCCTTGGGATAAACATTGCCCTTGTAGTCCTTCTCGATGATGTAATCCAGTGGGAAGCCCATAGCATTGTATAGCTCCCGGGGTGTCAGCATCCGGAGGGTGATATCGCTGATGTAATAGGCAATACCACGGATGATCAGAAGGATCACTTCATCGTCAGCCAGGTTATAGCCGCAGTACTCGTTCAGCAGTTCCCGGATCTGCGGCCAGTTACCGAGATCCCGCCCGAGTGCCTTCGTCAGCACTGCCCGGCATTCCGCAAATTCACCCCAGCTGGCGGTAATGGTCCGCAAAGGCTTGTCTACAGACTGACCAACATCCTGACCTTTGAACTCCACCACATGAGCAGCGCAGGCACCGTGGCGGGGTTCTACCGTGACTGTGGATAGCGGAGAGGCGGCAGAATCGCCACAACCTTTATATCCGCCGGCAAAGTACTTCTCCACGTGGACTGCTGCCAGTGCGTTGTGATCAACCGTGGTAACTGTGGGAAGCGGTTCTCTGGCATCCTCGCCAATTACACCGCCGAAGAACTTTTGAATATGGGCAGATACCACACCTTCCCGGTCGTGGGCAGTAACGGTGTGCAGAGGATCTGTCACATCAATGGGATTACCGTTGCCGTAGTACTCTACAAGGTTGCAACTGGCGAGACCGTAACGGTTGGAACTGTCCACAGTCATAATGGGATCTTCCATGCCTTGGCCCCGGACTTTTTCGGACTGCTCCGTGTGGTACTGGATCAGATTGGCAGCAGAAAGCACCTGACCGCCTGCGGTGCGAATTGTATGTACAGGACCTGCTACACTATCGCCCACGCTGCCGCCGGTGTTGCTGAAGGTGGCGGGTACCAGAAGTGGTTCTACAACCTGATGTGCCCCAACAGCTGTAATTGTAGACAGCGGATTGGTGGCATCCTGTGCCGGATTGCTGAACTTCTGCTGCGTAACAAAGGGGGTAGCCACCGGCTGACACACCGTAAACTTATCCTTTGCCACCACAGTACCCAAGGGATCAGCAAGATCCTGCACTCTGGGAGCCTGTCCTTTCCGTTCACCATACCCGGTAGGAACAATGAACGGATTACCGCTTTTGATTGTGAATTTATCAACACCACGGATGATGCGGCGCAGAGTGTTTGGTTTCAAGGGTCGCTGCGCCCGGACACCATATGTGTCCCAGATCTCTTTACGGGTGGCAAAGATAGAATATCCGGGTAGTGTCCAATCAATGATTTCCGCAGCAGAGCGCCACGGCTTCAACCTTCCGGACTTCACTTCCTCGCTGTCTCTGGGTGCGTGGGTGCGCTCCGGCCATACAATAGGCTTGCCATCACACCGGGCAACCAGGACAAACCGTTTTCGGGTGGTGGGGGTGCCGTAATCGGCTGCTACCAACTCCCGATGCCCGATTACATAGCCAAGATCCTCCAGTTGTTGTTTCCACTTCCGGAAGGTTTGACCGGCTTTCTTTTTGATGGGTTTTCCTTTGCGGACAGGTCCCCAGGTTTGGAACTCTTCCACATTCTCCAACATAATGACCCGGGGGCGGACCTTTGCAGCCCACCGCAATACGATCCACGCAAGACCCCGGATGTTCCGGTCGACAAGGGCGCTGCCTTTTGCCTTAGAAAAATGCTTGCAGTCCGGGGAGAACCAGGCAAGCCCTACAGGGCGGCCCTTGCAGACTTCCACGGGATCCACATCCCAAACAGATGCCTGAAGGTACTCTGTGTAGGGATGGTTGGTCCTATGCAGCAGAATAGCATCCGGATCGTGATTGATAGCAATTGCTACAGGTCTGCCTGCGGCTAGCTCTATGCCGGTGGAAGCACCGCCACCTCCAGCGAAGTTGTCAACGATAATCTCGTCAAATATATCAATCTGTGATTTATGCATATCCTAACCTCCGCATTGCCATATCCATGCGCTGATCTGCGATCTCCGGGTTCCAGCCGCAGCTGGAACAGTCGCCGCCGTTGCATGTAACGCCCTCGTTAAATCGGCACAATTGTTCAGTATCGTTGCTATGTCGGCGACGAAAAGCAATCGCATTGCATCGATTGCTACAATACATTTTGTCGCCATGCCTGGCCTCACCTTTTTTTCCGCACACTACGCAGATAAATTCATTCATGTTATTGATCCTTTCCCGACGGCTGTACGCATTTTATCATTCCAGGCCATCTGCACTGTATGCCGGATCTCTGTTCCAAGATCCACCAAAGCGCCGCATGTAAAACACTGCACCCGCCATCGCTCGTCATTTCCTGCTATATACTTCACATAAGCCGCATCGCTGCCGCACTGGCACGGCAGCAGCTTAAAATGGCTGTCGTAATCTGGCTTGATGATCTCAATCGTGTCATTCATTCTCATGAAAACCATTCCATTCCTTCTGTCCCTCGGATCCATCCGCAAGAACTTGACGTATTGCGGCCATCTCCGCTTCGCCTAATCGCCCGGATGCGCCTTTGGGAATCTCGTTACTCTTTGCAAGCTCATCCTCCCAGCGGCCTTCATTCAGCCATGTCGAAGGGTGCGGTATAAACTCTCCACCGTTCTTTTTCCATTGGGCGGACTGCTTCTGCTCTGCAATAGCATTCAAAAGAACATCCACAGACACCTTGACCTTCTGAAAAGCCTTTATAGCTTTTTGCTTCCCGACCTTTCGGGGATAAGCTTTCCAGAATATCTCAAAATCACTTTCTGCGCGCCCTCGCGCATCTTCGGATTCTGGATTCTGTATTCTGGATTCGGATTCTGGATTCTGGATTCTAGCCGCATCCTGCGGCGACTTGCCGCAATCTGCCGCAGATTTGATCTCAATGTCGCAATCCTCAGGCGCAGGACATTTGGATACTTTAGTTCGCACCCTCTGGTGCTCCTCCCAATTCGGGAAGTACAGGTAGGGTTTTCCGTCTACTTTGTAGAGGCCAACGCAGCCTGCACCCGCCAATTCGGCAAGGCCTTTCTCAATATCCTTATTTGTCATTCGCTCCCGGAGCGGGAACGCCGTGCCTCTGATGATCGCCGGCCGGGCATCGCCACGACCGTAATCATCGACATAAGTAATCAAATGAACCCATAGTCGAAACTGAAAATCCGTTAGATCATTTATTTTCTCAGATCTTTGGATACTGTCCTTTATGATTCTGTTCGGCATTTTTACACCGCCTCTATGGTTACTTCCAGCCGTGGCTCAGCAGCATAAAACTTGGCGCAGCTCGTCCGATGCACCCTGGCATCATCCTTGTACGCCACACCGTTCAACGCATCCAGTACAGCCTTTAGAATGTTGTCAACGTCCGGCTTCCGAGAAGGCAATATCGTTTTTCCTTCCATCCCGGCCAGCTGTGCTTGGGTGGCGCTTTTAGGAATAGGAAGGTATGCAACCACATCTACGGAAACAAATGCCGTATCGGGCACCTTAGACGCACCATGAGCCTTTCTGTAGTATGCTGTGATCTTGTTTTCGTAGGCCTTAGTTTCGCTATCCGTATATGTATGCCCGGTCTTGGAGAACCGGGGGCGGCCTTTGCCCCTCGGTTCTCCGGGTACTGTAAATGTTAACTCCATAGCTCACCTCAGAACGGCAGCTTGTCATCGTCTCCTTCAATCGGAGCGAATTCCTGAGCCTGTGCGTTCCCTGTATAACCGGATCCTTCAGATTGTTCCTTCTTGGAATCGCCAAAGTAGACATTATCAGCAACGATCTCTGCAGTTCTGCGCTTATTACCTTCCTTATCAGTCCATCCGCGGATCTGAAGCCTTCCAGAAACCACTGCCATGCGGCCCTTGGTGAAATACTTGGAGACGAACTCTCCGGTCTGGCGCCAGGCGACACAGTCAATGAAATCGGTTTCCTTCTCGCCGTTTTCCCGGTTACCGAAGTCCCGGTCGACCGCTACGGTAAAGCTGGTCACGGCGATGCCGCTGGCGGTACGGCGCAGCTCGGGGTCACGGGTCAGCCGACCCATGATGGCAATATGATTCAGCATTTTACATTCCTTTCCTATAGTAAAGTTTGGATTCATCCCAGTCGGGGTGCTTAAATTTCAAATATTCCCGGAAAAACTTTCTCAGCTCTTCCCGCTGGGTCGTTTGGTCGTATTCTCCATGACACCGGGGGCAGAGGGTCAATCCGTTTTCCGGAATCCCCAGGCCACCCTGTGCCCTTGAAATAAAATGGGCATTCGACCACGCCAGAGGCGCGGGAGAGGCGGAGCCGCACCGAACACAGCACGGCCACCCCTGTATGCTATCCCGCTCCGCAATCGCCTCTTTGGCTTTTCTGTCAAAATCACGTGCTTTCGTATCTTTACGCACCTTGCGCCTCCAATAAGAGAGCAAGTTTGTCCGGAGGAAGGGTCTCGATATCCAACGCCTTGCAGTCCTCAATCAGATGGTCAATCAGCAACGACATTTGCCGAGTGTCGTATGTCGAAGATCCGTAGTAGACTTTCATGTTCCGGTAGCCATCTATTTTGGATCTCCCTATATCAACACACGGCCAGCCTACTCCCTGGGATTCCCATACTTCTTTGAACTTGTCTGCGGCCTCCGTTTTGATCGGAACAATTTCATGGTTCCCGGCAATATCCTGAATAGCCTGTCGGTATATCTCCTTGGGAGTAATCCGCAGAGCATCGGCGATTTTATTGATAAGCACCCACGCATAGGCGTTGGCATCTAAGCTCCGCTTCTGCCGATGTTCCTTGATTTCCAGGTCATAGAGCCTGTCTTTGTGTTTTCGCACAATAGACATTGCTTTGCCCAGGTCTTCCCTGGCAGGAGTAATGATCAGTTTCCCAGCTTCCAGTTTGATGTCCCTAAAGGTAATCGTTTCACTCATAAAAAACCACCTATTGCGCAAGCCAGTACTTCTTGTATTCTTCCATAAGTCCGTTGGTATCCAAAAAAACAAAGAAAGCTGCGATCACAGGCTCAATATCCTGTGTTTCCTCCCGCCGGTAAGTCTCGGTCCATACATCGGTACCATTACTGATCAGATACTCAAATTCCTCAGCTTCCGGTACAAGCCGCAAATACACAGGATGCTGTGTACTGTCGAAGTACTTTCCGCGTTCATAGCTCTTGGAAAACTTCGTGTCAATAACTCTGCCGGCTTTTAGAAAATCGATTCGGCCATAGAGTAAAACCTTCATGCCGGATACTTCGATCTCCGTTTTCGCTTTGTACTGATAGATGCCCCCGCGGACAACCTTAGCGGCCTTACACGCAGCCGCATACCATTTATGCTCGGTGTCCGCTTCTTCTCCGGATGCGATCCGGGTAACCATATCCTCAAAATCAAGACCATTCTGCATCGCCTCTGTGGTCTCTGTAGGCTCCCGGCGGAGCACCTGCAGGAACTCCGAAAAAGGATCTTTCTCCGAAGTCAAATCCTCATAGGGGCTGCTCTTCATGGCGTAAAGCCATGAAGAAAGCAGCGAATGTGTCATTAAGTACCGGGCCATTACTTTGCCCCCTCGTCAGCCTCCGGAGCCGGGGTATACTGTTTGAGCGCCTTGTCATAGAACAAACCCAAGCTCTTGATATGAGTGTTCCATGCCAGGACAACTTCACGCTCAGAGGTAAGTGCATGCTCAATCTGCTTCAGCTGGGGAGCTGCTGCATTTGCGGTATCTGCGTCGGTCACGCTCTGGATCAGCTGCTGACCGGCTTCAATAGCCTTATCATAGATTTCCTTCTGAGCGTTGCTTTGGGCGACCTCCGCAGCAGACTTGGCGTTGTACTGCGCAAACAGTTGAGTAAGGAAGTCGTTGGGAGAGTTGGGACCCAGTGCAGGGATCTTGATCACGCCGCAGATACCTCGGGTACCCTTTGCAAAGTACTTCTCACAGTTGGAGAAGCCGATGGTCCGATCTTCGCCGTACATCTCCACGAAACCACCAAGGTCCTGAGTCTCCCACACATTGTTCTTGGTCTGCCCTTCCACCTTGATACGCAGCCGGGTATTATCGCCGTCCTTGTCCTCTACTGCATGGAACACCATAACAATGTGCTTACCCAACTCATAGAAGCAGTAGTCCATCAGGCGCTGAAACTCCTTGCCGACAAAGCCGTAGCCCTTCAGCGACAAGGAGCCGTCACGCTGACCATACTTGGGGTCTTTCTTAATTGCCCACAGGTACATCAAGGAAATCAGTTTTCCACCGGTATCAAACACCAGTGTGTCATAGCCCTTGACATTCTCGGGTGTAAGATCAGACAAAATCTCATCATAAGATTTAGGCTGGATGTAGTCACAGCGGTACCGAGGCTCGATGCGATCAATACCAAAGTCCACATCGATGTGCAGCGGCTTAGGAGCAGACAGCGCCAAAGTAGACTTGCCAATACCGGGATAGCCGGCAATCAAAATACGGATTTTCTTGTCCTCAATATTTACGCTTTCAGCTTTACGAATCATATTTATTACTCCTTACATTTCAAGATGGGTTTCGCTCTCGTCCAGTTCTTCCTTGCAGTCCTCACAGATCGTACAAGGTTCTTTCTGAACAGCGATGGTGTAGTAATGACTGCCCGGTCTAACATGCCTAAAACAGCAATCACATATAGGTCTCCGGCTGGCCGCTCGGTCTGCCTCGGCCTGTCTGCGCTCTTCTTGATAGACAGGGTCATAACAGTCTGGTATGTTCATATTTGACAATCTCCAAATTATTTGATATATTGATTATGGTTATTTACCTTTGCCGCCTCTCGGTTCTTCTACAACCGGGGGCGGTTATTATTTTTGCTTTCCCTGCGGATCTCACCAGTCTGCATAGGCTTTCCCCAAGGAGCGGATAGTGGATCCACCATAGGCATTCTCGGTCAGCTTGATAAAGTCTGCAACGGTAGTCTCTCCGTCCAGAGTTAACCCTCTGTCCTTCACAAAGGCATTTCTGCCGGCCATGCAAGAGCCGGTAAGCTTGTGATGCCAGTCGAACAGGTCCTGGTTCGGATATGCTTTGTCCTTGTCCGGATGGGCCTTGATAAACTCAGCGATTCGTTCTTCCTCCGGCATATCATCGAACATCTTATCGGTCAGTGCCGCCATAGCCTCCCGGAGTGTGTCTCCGTGGGCAAACTGATTATTGCCTTTTACAACAAAGCATGGTGCCATACTCAGATCCGATTGCAGGATGAAGCCCTTAGCAACGTTGTTATGTACAGACGTGATAATCGTGGGAACCTCATCGATCACATAGACGGTGTGAGCGTTGATCTCACAAAGACCGCCGTAGCCGTAGCCGTAGCCGTCGCCGTAGCCGGAGCCGTCGCCGGAGCCGTCGCCGGAGCCGGAGCCGTCGCCGGAGCCGTAGCCGGAGCCGGAGCCGTAGCCGGAGCCGGAGCCGTAGCCGTAGCCGTAGCCGGAGCCGTCGCCGGAGCCGGAGCCGTCGCCGTCGCCGGAGCCGTAGCCGTAATCAACAGATAGAAAAGCTTTGATCTTCTCCTGCAGCTTTACATCTTCCATTCCGGCACCGCCTTAATGCTCGTCTCGGCATCAGCCGTGGTGGGGATGATCTCAATGGCATCCAGGATGACAATCTCGGCCACGGTCACAGTAAACTTGCAGCTGCGAGGGGACTTTACGCCTTCCTTGGCGATCTGGGAGATGGATGCTGCACCCGCCCAGTACCACAGCCTGCGGCAGTCCTTCAGCTCCACCTTCTGACCTTCCTGGGACACCAGGGTACCGGCAAACACGCCGCTGCGGTCGCCTCTTACGATTACATACTTCCCGATCATTTTGTTTTCCTCCAATTGATAATAGATTTGCGAGAATGCCGTCTGGCAGAAATGGCACTGAGCCGATCCGCCAGGGATTTACAGTCGTGGTTGCGGTTTACCACCGCGATCATCTGCTTTTCGTAATAGTCCATACTCATTCCTCCTTTTCCGATCTCGGAAATATAATTCCGGTCTGATTTCCCAATGCCTGCCACATCGGCCCGGTGGGATCATTTGCCATATTCACAATCCCGTTCCTAAACATAGCCGCTGTTAACGGATCTGCATTCTTCAGTTGGGTGTAGATGCCGCCGATCAGCACCGCCACATCGGTCATCAGTTCCGGGACAGCTCCACTAGCGCTGATCTCCTGCACACGGTTTTTACGGTTGATGTTTGCTTTGATCATG
>JAZSHO010000069.1:0-2033 GCA_045533345.1 Faecousia sp.
CGCGAACCATCCCGCAGGATGGTGTGGCGATCCCCTATGGTTTCCGGGAGTGTTTGGGGGATTGCCACGCCAGTGTGCGCTACTTATCGCAATGACATACTTCTTTTTTACTACTCATATAAACTACAATTTATCTCAGCAATAACGTTACCGGGCCGAGCGGACGGGTTACGATTACCGCCGCAGGTCATGCGAATTGGCCGCGGGGCCTTCCCCGCTAAACTACAATTTATCTGCGCAGTAGCGAATCGGGCCGGGCGAACGGGAAACGACCCTGGCTGCAGGTCGTGCGAATTGTCAGCGGCGACTCGCCGCCTGCGGGCCCTTGCCCGCAAAAACCCGGGATGCAAAAGCATCCCGGGTAAACGTTATTTCTTTTTTCTGTAATCGCCCTTCCGGTCGAAGCGGGCCATGGCCGTAACGGAAATGGCAATGTTGGCGATCAGCGCCAGCACCGCTTCGATGCCCAGACATTTCAGCGCCAGCCAAACCATATCCATGACTTCCATTCCGGCAAAGCCGCCGGAAACGATCAGCATCACGCCGGTCAGCCCTAAGCCCAGCAGGCTCAGCACAATGCCGGAAAGCCGCTGGGTAAACCGCCAGGCTTCCACACTGCCCATGCCGAAGTAGGTCCGGTAGCCGAAATGGTAGTTGGCCTCCTTGGGAGCAAAGAACAGGTAGGCAATGCCCAGGGCCGCCAGAATGATGGGGCCAACCAACACCGCCACCCGACAGCCCAGCTCGATCCAGCCGAAGACGCTGGACAGATCCGGAAGCAGGGAGGCCGGGTCAAAATTATCCATCAATGCCTTGACGGCATCAAAATCAAAGCCTTCTTCCGCCGCAACGGTTTCCAGCAGTTCAGTAGGGGTCGTGCTCATTATTTTTCCTCCAGGAATTTGCTGATCTCACGCATGAAGCTTTCTGCGTCCTGGAACCGGTGGTAGATGGAAGCAAAGCGGATGTAAGCCACTTCGTCCAGGGGCTTCAGGCGCTCCATGACCATTTCGCCGATCTTGTCGGTGGTGATCTCCCGCTCCAGGGTGTTCTGGATGGTCTGTTCGATTTCGGTGGTGATCCGGTCCAGGTCGGTGCCATCCACCTTCCGCTTGTCAAAGGCGCGGATCATGGAGTTGAGGACCTTGTTCCGGTCAAAAGGCTGACGGGAGCCATTGCGCTTCACCACGATGATGGGCAGGCTTTCCACGATTTCATAGGTGGTAAACCGGCGCTGACAGCCCATACATTCCCGGCGACGGCGAATGCTCTGGCCGTCCTCGCTGTGACGGGAATCCACAACCTTGCTTTCCTGGTCGCCGCAAAATGGACACTTCATAGGTGAATCCACTCCCTTTTTGTAAACTATTCCATAATTATACCAGAATATAGCAGGACTGTCCAGCTTTTTTTCCCCACTTGTCAACAGGGGGAAATTGGGGTAGAATACAATTAACAATTTTCCTTTCTAAGGAGCAATCTATGAAAAAATCTACGCTTTTCGCCCTTTGGGGCTGTCTGTTTATTATTTGCGCCGGACTGGGATTTATCCCCGCACCTGCCGGAGCTGTGCGGTTTTTGCTTACGGCACTGTCCGTCGGCTTCTTTGTCCCCCCGGCAGTTCTGCTGTACCGTGCGAAGCAGGAAAAGGACACCCACATCCTCCAGCTGATCCGCAATCTGTCGGCCCTCAGCCTGCTGGTGACCATGATCGCATTGATTGGTAACTTCCTCTCTGCCCTCAGTTCCGAGTTTCTGGGCAATCTCCTCCACGCGGTTCTGGTCATCGTGTCAAGCCCCATGATCTGCTGCGGCTACTGGGCCCTGAGTTTGTTCCTCTGGGCCTGCCTGCTGATGGTAAGCCTGCAAAGTCTTAAAAAGAGATGACAAACACCCCGGATGGTCAACTGATATGCTACCCCCATAAGAGACAGTGAAAAAGAAAACTGTCTTTTATGGGGGTATATCTATGTGCAAACGAAAAAAGATCAAAGCAGAGAAACGGATCCGAATAGCAGAGGCGTGCATCAACG
>JAZSHO010000035.1:0-2365 GCA_045533345.1 Faecousia sp.
CAACCAGAGGCTTGCTGCCCGTCTTTCCCAGAATGGTGGGTTTGCCGGGCTTGATGGCAATACCATGGAGCAGCAGTGTTCCCATGGACTCAATGATGCGGCAGGCAGCATCCTTGACACCCACACTGCTGCCGCCGGAGAGGATCACCGCATCACATTCCGAAACAGCCTTTGTAACCTTTTCGGAAAGCCGCACTTCATTGTCCACCACAATGCCATAGTTGATCACATGGACACCAAAGGCCGTCAGCATGGCCTCCAGCATGGGACTGTTCACATCCCGGACCTGTCCGGGGCCGGGGATCACATCCGGCGGCACCAGCTCATCGCCGGTGGAGATGACGCCAACGGTCAGCTTTTTGCGAACCGGCACCTGCACCCGGCCGATGGCCGCCAGGGCACCGATATCCTGAGAGGACAGCACTCTGCCTTTGTTCAGAATTACTTTACCGGGAAATACATCGTCACCCCGGAAGATCATGTTCTGCCCCGGCGCAGCGGATTTGGAAATGCCAATGGTGCCGTCGCCATAATCCTCGGTGTATTCCACCATTACCACACTGTCAGCACCTTTGGGCACGGCACCGCCGGTGGGAACTGCCACGCATTCTTCGGGATTAAGTTCAAATTCCGCGCCCTCGCCCATAAACACTTCGCCCTGAAGGGGCAAAATAGCGGGAATGGCATCGGTACAGCCGAAGGTATCCCTTGCCCGGACAGCGTAGCCGTCTACGGTGGAGCGGTCAAAGTCGGGAACATATTCCGTGGCGGCAATATCTTCTGAAAGCACGCGGCCCATGGCATCGCCAAGAGAAACCGGCTCCGCAGCCGCAATGGTTTCAAATTCACTTTCTATCAGAGCCAGAACTTCTTCCGGCGTTTTCACATGTAACATTTTAGACCTCCGTAATGACCTTGCCCAGGTCGCGGTAATCATTGCCCGAGAAATGGGCAATTTCCTTACGGAATGCGGGATCCTTCAGCACCTGCAGCAGCTTTTTCACCGCATCCGTTCCCATCATTTCTTTCTTGATCACAAAATCGAACCGCTCTTCCAGCAATGGGATAAAGTCCAGATTGTCGATCTGGCGGGAGATCCGCTCCGTGCCGATGGCGAGATCTGCCTCTCCAGCGGCGATGGCAGCCGCCATGGTCAGGTGGGATTTCATGATCTTGTCGTAGCCCCTGACTTTCGCGGCAGGAATACCCAACCGCTTCAGCTGGGTGTCCATCAAAATCCGGGAGGAGGAGCCAACCCGGCGGTTCAGCACCGTAATATCCTCACGGCTTAAGTCCGACCAGCCTTTAATGTTCTTGGGGTTTCCCTTCTGCACATAGAAGCCCTGGGTGCGGTAGCTCACATTCACCAGCACCGCCGGAACGCCGGGCATCAGGCTGCGGACGAAGGAGGTATTGTAGTCGTAGCCGTCAAACAGGTGGCAGGCCACAATATGAACATTGTCCTGGTACAGCGACAGCAGCCCTTCAAAGCTGCTTAAGTAGGTACGGGCGGCGTTGACACCTGCCAGCTGGAGGTAATTTGCCAGAATATCCAGCACCACATCCTGCCCGGAGATGATCAGCTCCGGGGCTTCGTCCTTTTCCGGGGTCAGCAAGGTGGAGTGGGTATCGATATTTTTCACGGGGCGGGTGGAATGCTCATGCCGGGATCGGGCAATGTAGGCATCCACGTCATCCTGGGTAAAGCGCACTTTGCGGCCAATCTTGTAGGAGTGAATCTCCCCTTTTTTGATCAGATCATAGATGGTGGATTTGCTGACATGAAGAATCTCAGCCACTTCCTGGGTGGAAAGGGATTTATTCTGGGACATGGCGCTCCCTCCTGTGGGCATAGTTTCACATTTTCTGTTCCTATTATACTCGTTTTTGTGCACTTCCACAAGACCCGCAGGTTATGGAAGTATGTTTTAATTCATACTTTTTCGTATTATTTCACACATGGATTTAATTGGAAGCAAAATTAGTTCATACAAATTGGGATGGTTTCATATCGTTTCACACGGAAATGGTGCCGAAGTCTTGAACTTGACTTATTTTCAAATATAATTAGAGTATCCAGGTGTAGAAATAAACAATATTTGGACATATACAAACTTTTGGAGGTTATTGTTATGGCATATGCATACTACGAAAAAATTGCCCGTATTAACCTGACCACCGGCGAAGTCAAGGTCGAAAAGCTCGATGTGGAGCTGGCCAAGAAGTTCATCGGCGGCCGTGGTCTGGGCACCAAGATCGTCTACGACGAAGGCTGTGCAACTGCAGATCCCCTGGGTCCCGACAACAAGCTGGTTTACATCACCGGCCCTCTGACCGGTGCCGGCGCTCCCTCTTCCGGCCGTTA
>JAZSHO010000078.1:0-6266 GCA_045533345.1 Faecousia sp.
GTGAGAGCCGTCTGTGTCGATGTGGCGCGGTTCCAGGGCCAAGAGCTCCTGCGTTCTCATGCCGGTGCCGAGCATCAGACGGATGCTGAGGCCGATGCGATTTTCGGGAAGTCGTTCCATGAGGATGGAGACTTCTTCGGCAGTGAACGCATCCTTTCGCTTCACCGGCTCGCGGTATCGCATCTTTTCTGCAAAGCGCACTGGGTTCTTGCGGATGAGATCGTTGGCCTCGGCTTTGTTCATGATCTGATACATCATGCCTCTGCATTGAGCGAGACAGGAAGTGGAGCGCCCATCACGGCGCAGCTTCTTGAGCATCATTTCAATGTCAAAGGGTTTGATGTCGCGGATCTTCTTGTGTGGGAACGCGGCCTTGAGGATACGCAGCGTGTATTGATAATTTTCCTGTGTGGTGGGCATGATGTTGTCCTTATGGCTTTCGAACCACAGATCGGCCCACTCGTCGAAGTAGTAGACCACATCAACCTCAATGCCCTCGGCCTTGGCGTCCTGATACGCCCGGGCCTTTTGTTTTACTTCTTTCTGGGTCTTTGCGTAGAAGCTTTTGTATTTGCGTCTGCCGTCGCTCTGGAAGCCGTCCATGAGGGTCAGTTCCCAAAGTCCGTTGGGACGCTGGCGAAGCGTTCCTTCGCCGTTAGATCTTCGTTTTGCCAATTGTACTCCTTTCTCTGGTACAAGGCGTTTCGCATTTATAGCTTAACATAGCGATAATGCAAACGCCTTCACGGTGACAGACGGGAAAATCACTGGACACGCCGTTGAGCAGGCTGCTATCCTTGAAGATCTTGTAAAAGAAATGTTCGGCTCCACAGAAAAGATTACAACTGTGTCAAGACGAGAAATCTTACGGGAGCAGGTATTTGAGGGCTTGTTCCAGGCAGAACTAACCCCTAAAGCGAAGCTTGAGTATAGCGACCAGCTTAACGAACTCTTTGCTGGACAGTATAAGCTCTCGGTGATTAAGAATATTGCCTTCGTCGATTTTGAAAATACTGCTAGTACCTATGCAGTATATAAGGGAACTGGCAAATTTGCCAATGACGATTTTCACCTTACCACAATTGGCAGTAACGAGATTCAGGCAATCCTAACGCTTGACGATTACATCTATTTTTACAACCATGAGCGCATCCAAACAAAAACAGGAGTGGCGCCGTTAACGCTGCGCCACTCCGCTTGAATCAAATATTTCCTACTTAGGGGTGTTTTTGTACTGTCCGCACAAACTGGGGCAGTTCAATCGGATGGGGTTGTTTTTTGTTAGTTATTTTCGATTTCGCAGTTCACTGATCATCCCATTGACTGCCATAATCCAGGCCAGTCTGGGGCGGTGGTCAATGTATTTGCTGATGTCGATTCTGGCGATCAGCTGGTCTTTTTTCATACCGGGTTTATAATTCTGCTCCACCTGCTGGATCAGGGCCTTGAAATATTCCCGCTGACTTTCTGCTCTGGACCGGTCGTAGACCTCGCCATGGCCGGGAACGATCACTTCGGGCTGCAGCTCGTCGAGAATATAATCCAGAACAGCAATCCACTTCTTACCGCCCTCTAGGCTCATGGGCATACTGCAATCGGCAAAAATATCGCCGGCAAACAGCACCTTTTCAGAAGGAATCCAGACCACAGTATCGGAACTGCTGTGGATCGTCCCAAGATGAAGCAGATGGACTTCTGTGCCATCCAGATCCAGTACCGTGTTATCATCGAAAAGAACATCCGGTGTTTTGGGTACCACGCCAGTCAGATCGAAGTCCTTTTCTCTGACACTGACAATAAACTTCGCCTTCTTGCCTGCGGGAAGATTTCTCTTGAACATCGCCGTCATGGCACCGGCCATCAGATTCTGGACGCCCTTGGAGCCATGCAGGAATTTGAAAACAGGCACTTTCTTCTCGTCACCGGTACAATCCTTCAGCATGTCCTTGTGGCCCATGATGGTAGATTCTTCAAAGACCTGGTTGCCCCAGAAATGATCCCAGTGTCCATGGGTATTGATGACGTATTTCGGGGCGTGCCCACTTTTCCGGATGCAGAACTCCCGCAGATCACGGGCATGAGGAATATCAAAGAAGGTATCGCTGACCAGCCCCGCTCCCCGGTTGATGTAGGCGGAGTTGGAAAAATTGTCCATCATGCCGGCATCGGTGATGTCTAAGCCCTCTGCTGGGGTGATAGCAGCGTAAATATCTTTGGCAACTTCCACATAGCGGATTCGTTTGGTTTTGTATTCTTCCATGACAATACCTCCTCGATAGCAAAAACGGGCAAGCCTCCCAAAGGCCGCCCAACATAAATATCATACCATATTGGCTATCCACTTGTCCATACTCACTTTCTCCAACTATTTGCATAATTTCTTATGGAACATCCCATCTTGAAAAGTTGAGCTCCCAGATGTATTATAAAGATACAAAAAAGGAGTGAGTCCAATGTACTAAGTAAACTCCACTAAAAAACAAATCTGTAGAAAGTAGAGGTTAAGTAAATGATGGAACCCAACAACTTCATGAAGTAACCCTCGATGAATCAGAGTGATTAGCTGATACATCGAGGGTTATTTCTTTGCTTGCAAATCATTCATGGGAACCATACAGATAAGGCATCGGACTGAACCGATGCCCATTTTTGTTGTCTGTGAGGAATCATTCGAAAATGTCCATCAGGTATCCATAGCCTTCGGCTTCCATTTCGTCGTAGGGAATGAACCGCAGGGATGCACTGTTGATACAGTACCGTACACCGTTGGGGGATTCGGGATCATTTTCAAAGACATGGCCCAGATGGGAATTGCCTGCCCTACTTCGCACCTCAACGCGCTGCATCCCGTGGCGGTTATCCTCGATCTCCACGAGGGAGGGTTCTTCGATGGGCTTTGTAAAAGCGGGCCAGCCGCAGCTGCTCTCGTATTTATCGGTGGAGGAAAATAACGGCTCTCCTGTGACAATATCCACGTAGATACCCTTGGCAAAATGATTCCAGAATTCATTCTGATAGGGATATTCCGTCCCGCTTTCCTGGGTGACGGCATACTGCTCCGCAGTCAGCTTGTCCCGGATTACCTCCGCCGCAGGTTTCTGATAGTCGCCGGGATCAATGCGAAGGCTGGAAAATAGTTTCATTTCCTCCCAAGGGATGTGGCAGTAGCCGTAGGGGTTCTTTTCCAGGTAATTCTGATGATATTCCTCCGCCGGATAGTAGTTCAGCAAAGGACCGATCTCCACATAGAATATCGCATTGCGGCTGCGCTCCAGTTCTGCGATCCGCTCCACGGTTTCTTTTGCCGCATCATTG
The DNA here is from genome assembly GCA_045533345.1 of Faecousia sp. GTDB lineage: Bacteria > Bacillota > Clostridia > Oscillospirales > Oscillospiraceae > Faecousia. The sequence goes on from JAZSHO010000078.1 coordinate 3,316, forward strand.
GTGTGGTAAACGCCGGTCTGGTACTGGGTGCCGATGTCATTGCCCTGCCGGTTCTGCACCGTGGGATCGATTACATAGAAGTAGGCCAGAAGCAGAGCACCCAGGCTGACCTGCTCCGGATCGTATTCTACCCGTACCGTTTCCCGGAAGCCGGTGTCTCCGGCGCAGACTGCAGAATAGTTGGCATCCTGCGCCCCGGTGCCGTTGGCATAGCCGCTTTCGGCATCGATGACTCCGGGAATGGACTGCATCAGCTGTTCCAGTCCCCAGAAGCAACCTCCGGCCAGATAGATTACATGTTCTGTCTCATGGGAAAAGTCCATGATTTCCACCTCCAATGTGTTTGTCTGCACAGCTTCTGTTTCCGCAGGGGCCGCCGGAGGGGCCTCAGCGGCACAGCCGCCCAGACCGATAGCAGTTACCAGCAGCAGAAGCAGCGCCCTTGTAACAAAGCTTTTTCTCATATTGCACCTCCTGTTATTTTACAGGATCTGAGAAAGAAACAGCTCTGCCTGTGCCTGCAATGCTGCATAGTTTTCTTCCGACAAGTGCAGTTTGTTCGTAGCAAAGCTTTCAGCATCTGCGGAAATGCCTGTCCCCATGCCGCCGATCAGTTTCATGGCCATAACCTCCAGAAGCGCACTCAAATGCTTCCGAACGCCGGCGGCGCCGCTTCGGCCTGCCACACCGGAAATAGTAACGCTCTTTCCCTTCATCGCGGAACCCCGTTCCCAGTCATTGGGAACCAGGGGCCGGGACAGCCAGTCCAGCAGATTCTTCAGCACACCGGGAATCTGGTAGTTATACTCCGGACTGAAGATCCAGATGCCGTCTGCCGCCAAAACCTCTTGACGCACCCTCGCAACACTCTCCGGTGTGGGGAACTCCATGTCCTGATTCATAAAGGGCATATCTGCATAGTGCAGATAACGGACCTCCGCCTGTCCTTTCAGTATTTCCTCCGCAACCTTAGCCAATTGCAGGTTGAAAGAATCCTTTCTCAAAGATCCTACGATCATCAATACTTTTTTCATAGTCTTTCCTCCGATCTATGCAAAGAAGCGGTGCGGCGTTTCAGCCACACCGCTTCAGGTGTTTATTCTTCGGAAAACCGGGCCTTATCGACCATGCACAGGGGGCACTGGAAATCTTCGGGAATGTTCTCCCACTTGGTGCCGGGGGCAATGCCGCCCTCAGGATAGCCCAGTTCTTCATCATATTCCCAGCCGCAAACGTCACAGACATATTTTTTCATATTGTATTCCTCCGTATTTTGAAGTAGTATTTGTTTTTCTTTATGGCCTTATTCTAACAGAGAAATCCTGCTCCTTCTGTGACTTTCTCACCTAACAAAAGATGAGTAGCCAAATGCAATTTGTTGCCTCTACCTGGGATCTATGGTATAGTAAACCTAAGGAAGGAGGCGGTGAAAATGAAGATTCTGTTTATCAACTTGCCCTATCACGGCCATGTAATTCCCACAATCGGTTTGGTACAGGCGCTGATCAAGGCAGGTCATCGTGTGACCTATCTTATGCCATATGACTGGGAATCCAAACTTCAGGACAGCGGTGCAGACTTTCTGGGCTATGAAAACAGTCCCAAGCTGGATAAGCAGATCCGAAACGCATTCCTCAAAGCAGAGGAAGTAATTGCAGATTTCGAGCTGCTGATCTACGAGCAGTTTTTCTTTGTGGGCAAGCACTTGGCAGAGAAGCACGGTAAAAAGTACGTCCGCATCTTCACCGCACCGGCTACCAACAAACAGCTGATGCGGCAGTTCATTTCCTCCGGAGGCCCGATGGGAATCTTCCGGTTTCCTTTCATTGGAACACTCTGGACACAGGATTGCGTCAAGGGTCTTGGCATCAAACTCAATTGCCGCAACTGGCTGGACGAGATCGTGGAGAATCCACCGGAATGTAATCTGGTTTACACCCTCCGTTCTTTCCAACCCTATGCTGACGACTTCCTTGAGGAGAAGTTTCACTTTATTGGGCCTTCTGTTTATGATCGTAAGGAAGAAGATTTTCCTATCCTGCCCAAACCCGTCATCTGCATTTCTCTGGGAACAATTCTCAAGGGTGCGGAGAAGTTTTTCCGTGCCTGCGTGGATGCTTTTCAAAACGAAAACGTCACAGTGGTTATGTCCGTCGGCAGGCGTTTTGATATTGCGAAGCTGGGCAAACTCCCGGAAAACTTCATTGTGAAGAACCAGATCCCGCAGGTTTCTGTCCTGAAACAAGCCAGTCTGTTCATCACCCATGGTGGTATGAACAGCGTGTCCGAAGCTATGGTACACGGTGTGCCTATGGTGGTGGTTCCCTTTGTATGGGATCAGCCTGTAAATGCCCGGCAGGTGGAGAAAATGGGTCTGGGCAAGGTGCTGGACTATAAAAGCATCACAGCAGATGCACTGAGAGATGCTGCATTTGCGATTATGGAAAATCAGCAGATCCGGGAAAATCTGCAAAAGATTCAGAATGAAATCGCCACGGCTCCCGGTAATACCGGTGCTGTTAAAATAGTCGAAGTCTATGGAGAAAACAATGATAATTAAAACGGAACGTTTAATTTTAAGAGAAATGACGGAAGATGATTTCGATGCGCTTTATCGAATTCTGGCAGATCCGGAGGTCATGCAGCACTATCCTGATACCTTCGATGAAGTCGGCGTGCGGAACTGGATCGCGCGGAATATGGAGCGGTATCGGATTTTTGGTTTTGGATTGTGGGCAGTCTGTCTGAAAGAAACCGGCGAGATGATCGGCGACTGCGGACTGACCATGCAGTTGATCGGCGGTCAGATCAAGCCGGAAATCGGATACCATATCCGCGCAGACCATCAGCGAAAAGGCTACGGGGCGGAAGCGGCCATTGCCGTCCGGGATTGGACCTTCAACAATACACCCTTCAACATGGTGTATTCCTACATGAAATACACCAACGAT
>JAZSHO010000160.1:0-5435 GCA_045533345.1 Faecousia sp.
TCTGGGTGTTCTGACACCAATGGAGAAGCACTACAGTTATCCGTTGGCTGCATAAAAAACTTCCGGCAACCCGAACCGAGTCACCGGAAGTACAAAAATATTTTGTTTTATTTCACCGTCTACTTGACGGGGAGCAGTTCATTCCCTCCGGGGCTGCTTTGTTTGGTAAGGTAAATTGTAGTTTACGGGAATAAAATTGTCGGCCTTTGGCCGACGCAATGCTATGCATTGCAGGGGAGCGGATTGCCACACCAGCGTGCGCGCTGGTTCGCAATGACATGGTTTTCGTTAACCAAAGCACAAAATTCGGTGCGGAAAGTAAGATAACACTGTCATTGCGAGCCAGTTCTCAAACTGGCGTGGCAATCCCCCAAACACTCCCGGAAACCATAGGGGATCGCCACACCATCCTGCGGGATGGTTCGCGATGACATGCATTTTAATTAGTGCGATAACCACAACAATAATTTACAACCGCAGTAACGTTACCGGGCCGAGTTAACGGGTAGCGATTATATCCGCAGTTGGTGCGAGTTGGCCGTGGGGCCATCCCCACAAACAATAATTTATATCCCAAGATTTCCTCTTGTCCTCCGCCAAATATTGGGATATAATGAAAAAAACGACAAAAGGGGGCTTTGCTATGCTGAGTCTTTGCAATCAATGGGAATTTGTAAGCGAATGGTTTGACGGCTTCGCCACCGGAGAAGGGGAGGGCGCTGCTGTCCGTCTGCCCCATACGGTTCGGGAAATCCCGCTGCACTATGCGGACCATACCGCCTATCAAATGGTCTGCGGCTACCGGCGGAAGCTGACTGTTTATCCGGAATATCAGGGCAAGCGGCTGTTTCTGCAGTTTGACGGTGCGGCCCATATCGCCACGGTCTACGTAAACGGCACGGAACTGATGACCCATCGCACCGGCTACACCGGCTTCCGGGTGGAGATCACCGACCATGTGATTCCCGGCCCCGACAACTGGGTGGCTGTGAAGCTGGACACTACGGAAAATCCGGAAGTGCCTCCCTTTGGCTTTGTCATCGACTATCTGACCTACGGCGGCCTTTACCGGGAGGTCTGGCTGGATGTGAAGAAAAAGAGCTTCATCCGGGACCTGTACATCACCACCCCCAATCTGACCACGCTGAAAATCAAGCCCACCATCGAAAATCCCGAGGGCTGTATCGTACTGGTGGAGCTGCTGAAAGAAGAGCATACCCTGGTTCGCAAGGCCTTCCAGCCCAACGGTGTCATCACCATCGACGGTCTGTACGTCAAACCCTGGGATACGGAAAATCCTGCCCTTTACACCTGTCGGGTGACCTTGCTGAAAATCGGCCGGATCCTGGATATCCAGGAGCAGAAGGTGGGCTTCCGCACCGCCGAATTCAAGGCCGACGGCTTCTACCTCAACGGCAAAAAAACCTTCCTGCGGGGCCTCAACCGGCACCAGTGCTATCCCTATGTAGGCTATGCCGCAACGGAGCGCCTCCAGCGTGAGGATGCCCGGATTCTGAAAGAGGAACTCAGCTGCAACGCCGTCCGTACCTCCCACTATCCCCAGAGTCACCACTTTATCGATGAATGCGACCGTCTGGGCTTGCTGGTGTTCATGGAAATTCCCGGCTGGCAGCATATCGGCGATGAAAGCTGGAAATTCCAGGCGGTGGAAAATGTCCGGGAAATGGTGCTGCAGTACCGCAACCATCCCAGCATCGTGGTCTGGGGTGTCCGCATCAACGAAAGCCAGGACGACAACGACCTCTACCAGCGGACCAATGCCCTGGCCCGGGAGCTGGACCCCAGCCGCGCCACCACCGGTGTTCGTTACTTTGAAAAGAGCAGCCTTTTGGAGGATGTGTACTCCTTCAACGACTTCTCCCACACCGGAAATAACCCCGGCTGCAAGCCCAAAAAGTCCGTATCTCCCGACCAGAAGAAGGCCCTGCTCATTACCGAGCATAACGGCCATATGTTCCCCACCAAGCCCTTTGACCCTTGGCAGAAGCGCCAGGAGCATGCCTTGCGGCATATGCGTGTCCAGAATGATGCCGCCGCGGACGGCGGCCACGCCGGCTGCTTCGGCTGGTGCATGTTCGATTATCCCACCCATAAGGATTTCGGCTCCGGCGACCGGGTCTGCTACCACGGCGTCATGGATGCCTTCCGGAATCCCAAGCTGGCGGCCTATGCCTACGCCAGCCAGGGCGACAGCAAGCCGGTGCTGGCCATCGGCTCTTCCATGGACATCGGCGATTATCCCGGCGGACAGATTGGGGATATCCATGTGTTTACCAACGCTGACGCCGTGCTGCTCTTTAAGAACGGCAATTTCGTCACCGCCCTGGAGGACGGCAACTGGCCCGGCCTGCCCCACGGCCCTCAGCTGATGAACGATACCATCGGCTGCCTGCTCCAAACCCAGGAGGGCTTCGACGAGAAGAAGGCCGACCTGCTGCGCAGCGCTCTGCTGGCCATCCAAAAAAAGGGCCTGGCTGGACTGTCTGCTGCGGACATCTCCAAAATGGGCATCGCCATGGTGAAATATGGCATGAAGGTCCAGGACGCCGTTGCCTTGTACGGCAAGTACGTGGGCAACTGGGGCGGCGAGGCTACCCAATGGCGGCTGGATGCCATGAAGGATGGGGAAGTGGTAGCATCCATCACCTGCTGCCCCAGCGCCAAGCTGCACCTGGAGGTGAGCGTGAGCTCCACCGAACTGAAGGAAGGAAACACCTACGATATGGCCGCGGTGCGCATCCGGGTGCTGGATGAGTATGGCAACGTGGCCCCCTATGCCCAGCTTCCTGTGAAATTCACCCTGGAGGGTGCTGCCCAGCTGGTTGGCCCCGAGGTGGTTTGCGCCGAGGGCGGCATGACCGGCACCTACATCAAGACCACCGGCACCTCCGGTGCCGCCAAGCTGACGGTATCCACCGACCAGACGGAAAGCGCGGAAGTTATCTTCACCGTAGTATAACAAAACGAAACGGACCGCCTTTGGCGGTCCGTTTTTTACAGATCGGGATTGTTTTTCCGGATGACCTTCACCAGCTGTTCCACGAAGCTCCATACCGGAGGCTCCAGCCACTTGTCATAGAGGATGCACATGTACAGTGCCTGGTGCCAGTTTTCGATGGGCACAAAGCACACGTCCTCCCGGGGCTGGACACAGTCTGTGGACACAACGCAGATACCCACGCCCGCGGCCACCAGGTCCAGAGCCGCCTGGGCAGTGTTGACGGTGCAGACGATCTGTTCATCGACGGATACGCCGCTGGCCCACTGGCCGAAGCTGTTCTCCATGCCATAGTTAAACACGATCTGCGGTTCCCGGCTCAGCTGCTGGGGGATCAAAAACGCCTGATGGCTCAGCGGATGCTCCATAGGCAAAGCGGCGCAGAAATTCCGCCGGCACAGCTTCCGGAAGTGGAGGGACCGATCCCGGTCGGTGATGTCCACGATGGCCATGTCCAGCTTTTCTTTCCGAACCATGTCCAGCAGCTCCTCGGCAGAGTTTTCCGTCAGCCGGAACCGGATCCGGTCGTTTTGCTTCAAATAGGCGGCGATCTCCCGGGAAACGGAGCCGCTGACAGTGCCGGACACCACGCCCAGCCGAATCAGCACCGGGGCGCTGACCTTGCTTTCCCGCAAGGTCATGGAGGCGGTGTTCAGTTCCTTCAGCGCCGCATCCACCTTTTCCTGGTAGTAGCGGCCCTCCTCGGTCAGCCGGATGTTCCGGCCCACCTTTTCAAAAAGCCGCACATTGCCCAGCTCCGCCTCCAGATGGTGGATGGCGCTGCTTAAGGAGGGCTGGGAAATACCCAGCCGGGCGGCAGCCAGGGTATAATGCTCCACCTGGGCCAGAACGGAAAAATAGCGCAGATAATTGTAGTTCATACGCACACCTCAAAATCTATAGATAATATCTATAGATAAAATATCATAACTATATTGGTTTTTGCAAGTAAAATCTGTATAATAGGTAAGGTTCGAAAAAAACGCAGAAAATTCGCCAAATTGCCAGTTCCCCGGAAACAAGGATTGCTTTCAATGGAGAAGTGTGCTATCATAAAAAATGGATATACAGCATCAAAGGAGAAAGTAATCATGTCTTTTACCTATAAAGGCCTCCGGGCAAAGCTGGAGCGCCACATTGTGACCGACGAAGAAGTGGAGCGCAACCTGCATCGGCTGATGCAGCAGACCCCCCGGATCACCGAGGTCACCGACCGTCCTACGGAAGCAGGTGACGAGGTTGTTCTGGACTACGCAGGCTTCTGCAACGGCGAGCAGTTCGCCGGCGGCACCGCCGAAAAGCAGACCCTGGTCCTGGGCAGCGGAATGTTCATTCCCGGCTTTGAGGAGCAGCTGCTGGACAAGGTTCCCGGCGAAGAAGTGGTGGTAACCGTCACCTTCCCCGAGGTTTACCATTCCGAAGCTCTGGCAGGCAAGGAAGCCCAGTTCCACTGCAAGATCCATTCCATCCGGATCAAGACTCCCTACGAAATGGACGACACCTTCGCCCGGGAAGTGGGTCAGTGCGAGAATATGGCCCAGATGCGGCAGAAAATGCTGGAGACCCTCCAGAATTATTCTGATGAGCGGGGCGAAATGGAGCTGCAGGACCAGCTGCTGCGGCAGGCTGCCGATACCCTGGAGCTGACCATTTCCGAGGAAATGCTGGCCGATGCCGTGGAAGAGCAGCTGCAGAATCTGCGGGCCCAGCTGAACCAGCAGGGCTTGAGCCTGGAAATGTACTGCCAGTTCATGAGCACCACCGAAGAAAAGCTGAAGGAAGAAATGCGTCCCCAGGCAGAGTTCGCCATCCGTGGCCGGGCTGCCATCGACGAGATCGTTCAGCTGGAAGGTCTGGAACCGGACCAGGAATCCATCACCAAAACCCTGGTGGCCATCTGCCGCCAGAACCGCATCACCATGGAGCAGCTGCGTGAGCAGTACGATGCAGCCCTGGAGCAGGCGGTTATCAACAATGTCCTCACCGGCAAGGTCATGCAGCTGATTCGTGCTGCAGCCATTGTCGAGGAATAAATACATAATTCATGCGCGGTAGCGCCAATCATTAAGGAGGAAAACACCATGGCAATCAATTTCGTTGATGGCAAGTACGTCCACGCTGACGGCCACGTAACTCTGGACCCCACTATGTACGCTGACTGGCAGATCGCTGAGGAAGCAGAAAAGACTCTGCCCTCTGTCGACTTCTTCCGCCAGAAGCTGGGCCTGCTGGAAGAGGAAATCATCCCCTACGGCAAGACCCCCAAGATCGACTTCATTAAGGTTATGAACCGTCTGCAGGACAAGCCCGACGGCAAGTTCATCGAAGTCACCGCTGTTACCCCCACCCCCTTCGGCGAAGGTAAGTCCACCGTTTCTCTGGGTCTGATCGAAGGCCTGGGCTACATCGGCAAGAA
>JAZSHO010000009.1:0-18985 GCA_045533345.1 Faecousia sp.
ACATGATCAATTTATACGGGAGCAAGTGCAGCAGTCTCTAGATCAACGGCCCAGTTTCTTTACCATGTAAAGAAACTGTGTAACGCAATGCATCCACCCTATAAAGCCAGAGATAGGCCTCAGAATTGCAGTGCAAGGCAACTCCCCGGCTTCGCTAATTTCCAATACATGAAATGCCTCTTGGTGTTCCCATACATCAAGAGGCATTTTCTATTTCACCTCAAAGGAGGACATTGAATTGAAAGCAACTAAGAAACTTTTGGTTCTTCTACTTGCACTTCTGATGATGGTTTCCGTTCTTCCTCTCGATGCAATCACAGCCTTTGCTGTTGAGGCCGGGGATGTTCCAGTCCCTTCCAGTGAGACACCGGATCCCAACAGCTTGGAGGAAACGATTGCCACAGAACCGGCCGCAAACACAGGTGGAGCAGCAGGAAATGACTCCATTTCCGAACGGACAGAGGATACTATCCCCACAGAAGCAATCAACCCTGAAGAACCTATTGTAACTATTGAACCTATTGATAATACCACCGCTGTTCCGATGCTTGCCAGTGGTACAACCCGTGATGGTGGAAGTTCCGGTTCTGAAACCGGTGATGGCGGTGCCAGCGGCAGTAACGCAGCCGGTTCCGGTGACAGCAGAATGGTTGCTGCCGGTGTCACCATGCAGGTGGTCTACTACCGTTACGACCAATGCTACAACCGCTACAATTCCCATGGAAGTGTCATAAATACCTTAAAGACCAGCAAGGCCATCCCCTGGAACAGCACCGGTAAAGATACTGGTGAGACTGCCAAAACTGTCTTTGATACCTACACCATCTCTTCCAACACCTTTATCATCAAGGCCGGCTATGATGCATGGCCCTATGTATATCGCTTCCCCACTGAGAATCTAAAGAGTAACAAGTGTACCTTTACCTGGACCGGCTGGCAGAACAACTGGTTCAACTACGACAACCCCGGCGGAAAGGCATCCACCTATCCCCGTATTGTCCGGAACGATACGAATGGCAGCCTGGCTATCGAACGTTACATCCGCAGAATTATCCTGGGTAACGATTACGGCACCTGGGACAAGCTGGATGTTGCAAAGGGCGAGACCGTAGCTACCGATACTTCCCTGTTTGCCAAGACTTTGAAGTATCTTGGTACTCCGGAGAAGGCAATTCAGAACTATCTGGATGCCTACTTCGGCAAGCTGAGCATTTCCCAGGACGGAGATGTGCTGATCCCTACCATCATCTGGTCCTGGGTCGGTGCGGAAGACCTGGACGGTACAAGCCGTATCTATACCATTGGTGACGTGGCTGCCAACGGCAGTTCCAATGATAACTGGCTGCAGACTACCTACACTTCTGCAAGCAAATGTAATACAGGCTTCGGTAAGTGTACCTGGAAAAAGAGCACCAGCGATACCATGATCTGCAAGCTCATGCTTGGCGGTACCCACTACACTTCCCACGGCACTACTATCTGGACTTCCAACGGTTCTGCAGACTTGTTTGGGACCGGCCTTGTCAACCGCATCCAGACAGAAGTGGACTCCACAGAAGAAGACGGCAGCAATACCTTCTACTACCTGCGCGGCTACTGGACCCCCTACGGTTCCGGCAGCGGTGATATCACCATCACCAAAACCAATACCGCAGGCACGGTAAATCTTGCCGGTGCGGAATTTACACTCTACCGGGATGTTGCCTGTACTGTACCTGTTACAGCTGCAGACTATTCCACTCTGTCCGATACCGATGCCGGTTATGTCAGCGTAAGCGTTCGTAAGACTACCAGTGCAGGCCTTGCTCAGTGGACTGGCCTCCATGCAGGCGCTTATTTTCTGAAGGAGACAAAGGCACCGGAAGGGTACCAGGTCAATATCGACTCTAGCGGTAATGTGGAAGTTACCGAAGTTGCGATCAGTAATGGTGAAACAGCCATCACCCTCACCAATGCCAGCAGCGCAGTTCCTGTCAGCTTAAAGAAGTCTATCAACGCTTCCTCAAGTTGTATCGATCAGATCAAGAACAATCCTTTGTACTCCCTGGCAGGTGCCGAGTACTCCGTTACCCTGAACGGCAAGGTAGTGGAAACCCTCAAGACCGATGCCAACGGCAATGCAAAGTCCAGTAAGGACTATAACATTGGCGATGTGCTGACAATTAAGGAAACCAAAGCACCCAAGGGCTACAAGCTGGATACCAAGACATACACCCTCACCGTAAAAGACGGTGATAATGTCATCTCTGTATCCGATGTTCCGATCTTTGACCCGCCCTTTGTTCTGACAAAGGTGGATAAGGACACCACCACTCCCCAGGGCGACGGCTCCTTCCAGGGGGCTGTCTTTAAGTGGGAGTTCTACCCCAATGAAAAATGGAGCGGCACAGCTGCCCGTACCTGGTACTTTGCTACAGATAGCAACGGCAGATGCCTTTACAGCAAGGATTACCTGTCTAACGGTTACACCAGCGATGCGCTGTATGTATCTCCCGCAGGTGTCAATCAGCTGCCCCTTGGTAGTCTGAAGATCACGGAAGTGAAGAATTCCCTTGGTTATACCGTGATCCCCAACGCACTGCTCTGTACCATCGTTGCTGACAGTTCTGCGGACAGTGGCGCAAAGCACGTCTGGACAGATACTTCCATGACGCTGCTCAAGCAGATGGCTAACGGCGATTGGGGCGTGTACGAGCCTATCGATGAAAGTCTGTTTGGCTCTGTTGCGGTGGAGAAGTATGATGCTGCCACCGGTCAGAGTCCTCAGGGTGAAGCCACCTTTGCGGGCGCAAAGTTCCAGATCATCAATAGCAGCACCGGCTCTGTGAAGGTAAACGGGAAGATCTACGCGCCCGGCACTGTTATCTGTGAGCTTACTGCAGATGAAACAGGCCGAGTACAGACCGAACGTATCTTCCCTGTGGGAAAATTCACCATCAAGGAATCTGCAGCGCCCACCGGCTATCTGCTAAACACCGAATGGCAGAAGACCTTCTCTGTGACCAGTGGAAACAAAGACTTCCATTATACCTATGACAACGGCCTTGGCTGCCCCGATACGGTAATCGCCGGCAAAATCAAAATCACCAAGAAGATCGTAAATACCATCGACAATACTTCTGCACCGGAAAGCGGCGCAAAGTTTTCTGTTGCTGATAAGGATGGCAATGAAGTAGATACCATCGTCATTGGTGAAGATGGCGTTGGCATCAGCCATAACCTGCCCTACGGTACTTACACCGTTTCCCAGGTACACGGCCAGGACGGCACCATCTTCGCAGAACCCTGGGCCGTAACTGTCGATGAACACGGTAAGGTTTATGAATACACCAAGGAGAATCCTCTGTGGACTGCCTCTGTTTCCCTCCATAAGAAGGAAGCAGGTACCGATACTCCCTTGGTTGCCACCTTTGAACTGTGTGAGCGGACAGCAGACGGTACCGTGAAGGTACTGGAGACCGGTACCACCGATACCAAGGGCAACCTGTCCTTTGCCCGCAAGATCGTCTATACGGACGGTACCTGCAACACCTCCACCTACTTCATTCGTGAGAAGGAAGCACCGGAAGGTTATGTTCTTGACACCAGCGAGTATCCTGTGACCTGCGAATCCAATGATCAGGAGATCTCTGTTACCATTGAAAATGCTCCCATACTGGGTAAGCTGGAGCTGCGCAAGCGGTCCTCCATCGGTAAGCCTATGCAGGGTGTTGTGTTCAAGGCAGAGTATTCCTTAGATGGTGGTGCTACCTGGAAGGCTGTAACCAAGCGTGAAAATGACAAAGTTATCATTCCCGGTACCAGTACCAGTGCAGCACTGAATACAGACGGCACGATTCAGACGAATGTGGATGGCAACGCTGAGCTTACCGGCCTGCGCGTGTATACCGCAGAGGGCAAGCCTATCCTGTACCGGGTAACCGAGCTGAAGACCCAGGATGGTAATTCTCTGATGCCGGGGCCTGTTTGGGAAGACGATCTCGTTTCCGAAAAGAACGGAGAAGCACAGTTTGAAGTGGTACTTCGGGTGGTCAATTCTCCCTTACTGGAACTACCGGACACCGGCTCCACCTCTCTGTCCTGGATGCCCATTGATGCAGCAATCTGTATTGTAATCTGCATCGGCTGTCTGTTCTTGCTCCATAAGGAGAAGAAGGAGAGCTGATGCTTATGAACAAAAACACCAACCGGGCCAGGGATCATCCCTGGCCTTTGCTGTACCTGTAATGATCATTCCGTACATTTCCAAAATCAAAAAATGAAATCTGAAAGGATACTTACAATGAAAAATCTGAAAAAGGCTATTGCTCTGTGTCTGGCACTGATTCTGTGTCTGACTGTTCCTGTTGGTGTCTCTGCCGCAACTGTAGAGGACGCTACCATCGATACCTCCCGCACCGGCTCCATTACCATCTTTAAATATGATTTGACGAACGCTGAAAAGGACGGCGTTTGGGATTCCTCTTATGTCTCCACCGGTGTCTATGACCAGACTGGTGTTGTTGACATCCTGGGCGGCAAGCGCGCAGGTGATAATGACAATCAGTCCGATCTGGGCAACGGTGAAGAAAGCTACGGCTACGCTATCAAGGGAGTCGAATTCTCCTACCTGAAGATCGCTGATATCGTTCAGTTCTCCGAGTCCGCAGCCGACAGCCGTACCGACAATCACGTGGAAGTCCTGTACGCCATCAACAAGGCACAGGGCGCAGATTTCCTGAAGGCACTGGGCCTGGAAAACGGTGCTAAGCGTTACACCAACGCTGACCAGCTGGACAACACCAAGTACTTCTACCAGTCCGATGTTCTGATCGACGCTCTGGCTGCCGGCCTGGAAGCTAACTCCACCACCGTCAAGAATGCTCTGGAACGTTACATGGCAGCAAACGGCGGCACTGCAATGGCTCCCACCGATGCTTACGGCAAGACCCAGGCAACCGACCTGGATCTGGGCCTGTACCTGATCGTTGAGACCGCAGTTCCCGAGATGGTCGTGTCTACCACCAATCCTTTCCTGGTATCCGTCCCTATGACCAGCATTAACGGTAACAACGCAGCTGACGGCGGTGAGCGTTGGATCTATGACATCTGCCTCTTCCCGAAGAACCTCACTGGTATTCCCTCCCTTTTGAAGGAAATGCGCGAGCAGGTTGCTGATACCGGCAAGAACAACGGTTCTACTAGCGACATCAACGACGGCTACGCACATACCGGTACCGCATCCGCAGGTGATGTGATTGACTACCAGATCATCTCCACTCTGCCTTCCATCACTTCTGAGTCCACCTACCTGACCGCCTACACCTTCATCGACACCCTGTCCAGAGGCCTGAGCTACAACAAGAATGATGTTGTTCTGGAGTTCTTCGTTGACGAAGCTTGCACCGACCTCATCACCACCTGGAAGGAAGCAGACGGCTACTTTACTGCATCCTACGGCTATTCCGATAATGGCGATAATGTTATGACCATCGAAATGACTCCCCGTGGCCTGAGCGAAATCAACTCCTCCAAGGTTGTTTACCCTGGCTCTACTATGGTCAACTCCGGTTTCTCCGACTGCACCCTGCGCGTTACCTACCAGGCAACTGTTAAGTCCAATGCGGATCTGACCTCCGGTGATGATGGCAACGCAAACGATGTTGTTCTGACCTGGAAGCGTTCCAACTCCGCTTACTATGACACTCTGGTTGACGACGCTCATCTGTACACCTACGGCATTGAGCTGACCAAGCTGTTCTCCGACGGCAAGGGCGACTTCAGCAATGTGGAGTTTATCGTCCACAACGACACCGACAACTACTTTGTTAAGGCTGAACTGAATGCTGAGGAAGGCATCTACTATGTGACCGACCACGTTGAGAACGAAGAAGATGCTACCCACTTTATCCCCGTTGTTCCCATGCCTGTTCCCAAAGCTGTAAACGGTAATGAGTATAAGGTTATCATCAAGGGCCTTGAGGATGACACTTACACCATCACCGAAGTCCGTACCGACAATGGCTACACTCTGCTGAAGGAAGACATTGAGGTTGTGATCTCCCAGACCGAGTCCGAAGTCCTGTGTGACATCTACACCTCCGATGTGGTTGGCCTGATTCAGAACGATCCCCGTTATGCCCAGGCTATTATCGATGAAGCAATCGCAAAGGGTTACATCAAGACCGATGGTAACCTGGCTGATACTCTGAACAATATGCCTCAGAAGCAGCTTGCACACTTCCTGCTGACCGCATCCGCTACCGTGGATGGCAATGAAGTCAATATGCTGCCTGACGATGATTCTGTAAATGCACACGCACCCTTGAGCGTTGTGAATACCCGCGGCTTTGACCTGCCTCAGACCGGTGATAACGGCACCATGATGTTCACCATCTTCGGTATCCTGGCAATGGCCGGTGCCGCAGCTGCTATCATCCTTGTCTTCAAAAAGGGCAAGAAGGAAAATGCAGCTTAATTAGAACTTCTTAATCCATCAGGCCGCCTGTATAGGCGGCCTGATCTGCAATCCTTAGCAAAAGCATCGGGGATCATACTGGTGTTTTTGGCATCTGATTCGCACTCAAAAACAATTCTGGAGGTGCCTATGAAACGAAGGCAAATTTTGAGTATTATCGGTTTGGTACTGGTGTTCCTGCTGGCGTTGGGACTTATGTTGTATCCCCTCATCAGTAGTAAAGTCAATGCCAAATACGCTTCAGAGATCCAAACTTCCTATGAGGCTGTGATTGAAAAAGCAGATAACAGCGCCCTGCTTGACGCAAAAGAAAAGGCAATTGCCTACAACGAATCCATTACACCTGGCGCATCTGTAGATGATGCGTATAGCCAGGATGCATTACTAACTGCAACCCGTGACTACGACGGCCTGCTGAACATCGCCGGTGACGGCATTATGGGCTATGTAAAAATCCCAAAGATCGGTGTTCAGTTACCTATCTACCACGGCACCGATAATGATTCCTTGGAGCGCGGCATTGGTCACCTGCTGGGCAGTTCTCTCCCTGTTGGCGGAGATAGCTCCCATACCATCCTCACTGCTCACTCCGGCATGGCAAGTCAAAAAATGTTTTCTGACCTCCCGCAGTTGAAAGTCGGAGATGTTTTTTATCTGAAAGTGTTAGGGGAAACCCTGGCTTACCAGGTAGACCAAATCAATACGGTCCTGCCTCACGATACTACATTCCTGGGTATTGAACATGGCGAAGATCTTGCGACCCTGGTTACCTGTACCCCCTTTGGTGTCAATACCCACCGGCTCCTTGTTCGGGGTGAAAGAATCCCTTACGAAGAAGCTGAGGCCATCGTAGAGACCACACAGGAAGAAGTAGTCGAATCCACATGGGAACAGCACTATATGAAAGGCATCCTTATCGGGATTTGTGTAGTGATCATCTTTGTTGTGGTAGCCATCATTGCGTGGCTTATAGGGAGGAACCGTCATGAGAAAGGGTAAAGTATGGCTTCTTTTTATGATGATTCTGTTGTTCCTATTGGGTGCAGCGATCTTTTTCTATCCCTATATCAACGGCATTGTTGTGAATAGCACCCTCAAGTGGGAAGCCCAGCAGTTTGTTGACCGCATTACGATTCCCATAGAGGAAGTAGATGAGGCCATGGGGGAAGAAACAATCGGTACTGCCCCGGAACAACCTTATGCAAACTTGCGGGAAGCAATGGAAGTCTATAACCGGACAATCTGGGAGGAAAAGCAGGAGGGGCTCTGCGATCCCTGGTCATATCAGCAGCCATCCTTTGTGCTGGAAGAGTATGGCCTTGCCGATGAAGTGTTCGGTGTCATATCCATCCCTAAGCTGGATCTGGAACTGCCGCTGTTTTTGGGAGCATCGGAGGAACATCTTTCTGATGGTGCTGCAGTTCTTAGCCAAACCAGTATCCCCATAGGTGGAAGCAACACCAACTGCGTGATCGCAGGCCACCGGGGATGGTATGGTGCGGCTTATTTCCGATATGTCGACCAACTTCAGCCTGGTGATGATGTTATCATCACCAACCTGTGGGAGTCCCTGTACTATGCTGTGGTGGAAACCACAATCATCCAACCAAACGATGTGGAAGCCATCCACATCCAGAAGAATCGAGAATTGATAACCCTGCTCACCTGCCACCCACCCGCATCCGGAGGCAAGGAGCGGATGCTGGTATTCTGTGAGCGCATAAATTAGGAATTGGAGGTTCCATGACTAAGAAAAGATTTGCAAGAATGTTTACCGTTATTTGTACGGTGGTCCTTATGGTATGCATGATGGCCATGCCTGCCTTTGCAACGACCACCAGCGGCAATGTTTCCAGTGCCATTACCAGCACCTGGACTGCAGCCCAGAGCCAGATCAAGGACATCGTCAACAATGTGGTGTTCCCAGTTATCGACATGATCCTGGCGGTGCTGCTGTTCGTAAAGATTGCCACTGCCTACATGGATTACCGGAAGCATGGCCAGTTTGACTTTACTGCTCCGGCGATTCTGTTCGCCTGCCTGCTGTTCAGCCTGACCGCCCCCACCTATATTTGGAATATTCTGTAATATGATGAATGTGTTTGAGAAGACTCTGCGGGATTTATTTGAGGACAGCAAGATCCTGCATGATATGAAGTTCACAGGTAAGACCTGTATTGCCCGCCTGGATAAGGATCTGCGGGTGAAGATGGCCTTTACTGATAAGGGAATTATCGGTAATTTCAATGCCATTAGTATCGCTGTTATTAACCGAACAGATGGCCTGGTGGATGCACAGACATTCCGTTTCCGGGATATGGTACCGGCCCGTAGTGGTCAGACCAGCTTCGGGCGGGATTATCCCTATATTTGGGTGTATGACGGTAAGGCAGATTGGTATGGAGAACCGCTCTCCCCGACAGAACTGAAGCTGGTCAGAAAAGCCATCCTGGACTATGTAGGAATGTACCAGAATATGCAGATGACCATGGGCGGACAATCTATGTGAGGAAGTCAAGCATGACAGAACTGGAAAAACTGAAGAAAACTGCCCAGGTGATTCAAGACATGACAGAGGGACGGATCCAGATCCGACCATCCAGTCTGGGAAATGTCTGTGTGCATGCTGCTGATAATGCCTACATCAATCTGAATATGGAGATGAAGAGCAATCTGGAGCAGAAGTGCTATGATATTTCCTTCTCCTGTTTTGTTCGCAGAATGGGGAGTTCTATGAGTGCCAAGGATTTGGGCACCTTATACCGGGAAGTACACCAGGCACAGGCTTTGCTGACCGCATTGGAACTGACGAAGCTCCAACCGACCCTGGAAGACCTGCAGGCATTTCATAACCACTTGCTGCAGCAGGAGCAGACGAGGCAGACCATGACGGAACAATCCATGTGAATTGCCCCAGTCAATGTGAAAGTGAACTTTTGAATAGCGGCACAGATCACTGTATCTGTGCCATTTCTTTTTGTGGGAGGTGATTTGAATTTTTGATTGGTTGGGAGATATCCTGGCAGGACTGGGAGGTGCCCTTGGCGGTGCCTTTGAAAATATCGGTATTGATGTGGTCAACTCCGTATGGACTGCCATGGTGCAGTGGCTCTATGAGGCCATTTATACGGCAGTGGGAGAACTGTTCACAGAAATCAATCAGCTGGGTATTGAGATCTTTGACTTAAGCTGGGTACAGGCTTTTGTTCGGCTGTTCACCTTGCTGGGCTGGGCACTGTTCGTGGCAGGCCTGGTGGTGGCTGTGTTTGAGGTGGCTATTGAGAGCCAGTCAGGCCGGATTAGTATCAAAGGCGCATGTTTAAATGTGCTGAAAGGATTCTTTGCCGCGTCATTGATAAGCGTGCTGCCGGTACAGCTATATAAACTGTGCTGTTCGCTGCAAGGGATTTTTACCGGGGATTTGGCAGGCATTTTTGCGGCGGAACAGACAGCAACGATTGGCGAGTTTGCCAACCTGATTCTGTCGGCCCTGTTCGTGCCTACCCAGCTGACCCAGGTTGGTCTGAAGAACATCTGTATCCTGATTGCTTTTTCTTACTGCATCATCAAGGTGTTCTTTGCCAATATCAAGCGAGGCGGCATCATACTGATCCAGATTGCAGTGGGAAGTTTGTATATGTTCAGCGTACCAAGAGGCTATACGGATGGGTTCTACCAGTGGTGCAGACAGACGGTGGCCATTTGCTTGACCGCCTTTATGCAGACTACCTTGTTGTTCCTGGGAATGATGACTTTCCAGAATAATATGCTTCTTGGATTGGGTGTTATGCTGGCAGCCAATGAGGTGCCCCGGATTGCCCAGCAGTTTGGCTTGGACAGCTCTGTGCGTGTGAATATGAGCAGCGCGGTTTATACCACCAATACGGCAGTCAACATGGCAAGAACTGTATTCCGGCCAAGAGCCGCGTAACAGGAGGTAATTATGTTTGAATTTGACAGAACAAACCTGAGTGTCGATCAGGATCCAGGTCTCATCCTTTATGACGGGGATTCCATTGCCGCGATCCTGGAACCAAAAGGTGACCTGGCTGAGAAATTCGGAATCAAGGATGTGCCAAGTGAGGAAATGGTGTTCAGTGTCTGCGTATATGCAGACGGTAGCTTCATGACTACACAGGTCACCATCCAGCGAGATGGTGGAGAAGAACACATTCCCTATGAACCCACGGAAGGGGAAAAGAAACTGCTGTGGGAACTGCTGGAGGAGTGCAGTCAACAGAAGCATGGGTGTAAGTTGGCTGAGCTTCCGGATGTTATACATGCCATGCGGCGGGGAGGTTATGAGGTGATGATGCAATGAGAACCTATTTATACCCCCAGAACCTGAAAGCCAAGGCAAACCTGTGGCTATGGAGCCTGCGGGATTTTGTGATTCTAAGCATTGCCATTCTCCTTTCTGCTGTGGCGCTTCTGAACTCCGGAATCCTCTTGCCTGCAGCGTTGTCTTTGGGCTATGGGTTTCTGACCATCCGTAAGGATGAGCAGGCTGTGGTGGACTTCATTGTGTATGCATTCCGCTTCTTTATCTCAGGACAGCAATACTACGAATGGAGGGAGCCATGAAGAAAACGAAGAAGGGAAAGCGAAACTCGGTGCAGGAGCTGTTGGGAATCCAGCGATTCACGCGGTATGGACTGCTGACTGATTTAGGGGAACTGGTATTCTTTCGGGTTGCACCCACCAATATCTCCGTCCTTTCCCGTATGAATATTGAAAATAAGATTAGCCATCTGAAAGATCTGTTATCGGTAGAACCGGATACGGAGGTTATCTGCACAGACTCCTGTGAGTGCTTCGATGATAACCGGGAATACCTGCAGCGCAGGGCAATGGAGGAAACGAATCCTAAGGTGCGCCAGCTGCTGGAGCAGGATCGGAAAATGCTGACACAGATGCAGGCGGAGATGGCCAATGCCCGTGAGTTTTTCTTTGTGAAGCGATACACCGGTATGAAACCGTCAATGGTGTTTGCCTCTATCAATGATGTGCTGAAGCGGATCACGGAGCGAGGTTTTGAGGTTCAGCACATGAAAAAGGCGGATATTAAACGGATGTTGGCAATCTATCTTGGCAGTTCCATGGATGGAGATAAACTGCCGGATATCGATGGGGGACAGTTCAGAGAGGAGGAAGCCAATGGGCCTGTTTAAGAAGAAAACAATGACACCCAAGGAAATTGCAGCAGCGGAAACGAAGTCTTTCTTTGACTGCATCAGTCCTGCAACGGTGAAGTTTTATGCAGACCACTACATTGTGGGAGATTCCTACCGCTGTGCCTGGGCCATCCGGGAGTACCCGCCCAGCACAGAGGAGCAGGCCATCCTGTCTCACCTGGCAGACCACAGCGGCATTACTTTACGGATGTACAGCCGCATGGTGGATGCCCAGGAGCAGAAGCAGATTACCAACAATGCCAACCGAAAGAACCGGTTGAAGCTGGGTGACTCGGATATCAATGAGGCCATCAAGGCAGAGCAGAATCTGATGGATGTGCAGACACTCCTGGCTAACCTGAACCGGGAGAAGGAACCGCTTCTCCACTGTGCTGTGTTTCTGGAACTGAAGGCCAAGAGCAAGAGCGCATTGGAAAGCTTGCAGGCGGATATTGCCATGGAACTTACCCGCAGTAAGATCACCGTCGACCGGCTGACCCTGCGGCAGAAGGAAGGGTTTCTGTCCGCACTCCCTGCAGGTAAGAACCAGTTCGGAAGCCAGTTTGAGCGGGTACTGCCAGCCAGTGCTGTTGCCAATATGTACCCCTTTAACTTCTCCGGTAAGACAGACCCCCAGGGTTTTTATATCGGACGGGACAAGTTTGGCACCAATATTCTGGTGGATCTGGACCGCCGTGCAGACGATAAGACCACAGGCTCTGCCTTGATTTTGGGCAACTCCGGTGCCGGTAAAAGCTACCTGCTGAAGCTGCTGCTGACGAACCTCCGGGAGGCAGGGAAGACCATCATTGCCCTGGATGCGGAAGGGGAATTAAAGACCCTGGCAGAAAACAACGGCGGCTGTTATCTGGACTACCTGGAAGGGGATTTTATGAGCAATATCCTGGAGCCGAAGGTGTGGTCCAGCGAACCTCTACAGGATCCGGATGCCCCAGAGGCGTTCAGACGGAGTGGCAGAATTGCCCAGCATATCGCATTTCTGAAAGACTGGTTCCGTAGCTATAAGGACTTTACGGATGCGGAAGTGGACACTATCGAGATCATGCTGTCCAAGCTCTATGAGAAGTTTGGCCTGACAGACACCACGGACTATTCCAAGCTAAAGCCCACAGACTACCCCATCTTAGAGGACCTGTTCGAGATTTGCGTAACGGAATACCGGAACTATGATGGTACCAAGAAGCAGCTCTACACGGAGGAAAACCTCCAGCGGATCTGTTTGGGACTGAACTCCATGTGTGTGGGTTCTGAAAGCCGGTTCTTTAACGGCCATACCAATATTCAGGACGATAAGTTCCTGGTATTCGGTGTAAAGGGCATTATGGACCTGAATAAGAAGCTCCGGTGTGCCATTGAGTTTAATATCCTGTCCTATATGACCCACCAGCTTTTGTGCGTGGGTAACTGTGTTGCCGCATTAGACGAGCTGTACCTGTTCCTGGACAGTCCTACCACCATTGAGTACATCAGAAACGCTATGAAACGTGTTCGTAAGATGGACTCCTCTCTGGTGCTGGCATCTCAGAATATTGAGGACTTCCTGATTCCCTCTATCCGGGAATTCACAAAGCCTCTGTTTGCCATCCCTACACACCAGTTCCTGTTCAATCCCGGCTCCATCAATCCTAAGGAATATATGGAGTCCCTGCAGGTGGGGGAGGCGGAGTATGAACTGATCCACAGCGCACTGCGTGGTACCTGCCTGTTCCGCTGTGGTAATGAGCGCTACCTACTGCAGGTAATTGCACCGGACCATAAGTCCAAGCTGTTCGGTACAGCGGGAGGCCGGTAAATGAGTGCAGCGGTAGGTGCGGCGCTGAAAAAGATTGCGATAGCAATCATCTCGGATCCGAAGGTGCTGAAGAAAGTGCTCTTTGCCATCCTGGTGCTGTTCGTAGCGCTCATCGCTCCCATGATCTTTGTGGCGAGTGTGTTCAGCGGTGACTTCAAAGTGGATACGGCGAAACTCCAGCAGTATGTGGTAGCGAACCTCTCCGCTTCCGATATTGCTCTTCTTGGAAGCGTAGAGGATACGATGGAAGCCATAGAGGAAGCTATGCTGGAAAAGGAGATGGGGACCGAAACCCGTGCAGCCCAGGTGCTTTATATCATGGCTCTCAGTGACTACGCTGACCAGCCGGGATTTGTGTCCCGGCTGGTTTCCTGTTTCCAGCCGGATCAGACAGACAGCCAGCTGATAGCGGCTGTGAATGGGGAGTTTGGCACTAACATCCAAGTGCAGGACTTCACCAATGTGATGAAGAATATCCGCGCTAAGCACATTGATACCTCCGGCTTTACGAACCCTGCAAATAAGAACAACCTGGACTTGGTGCAGTGGGCCATAGAAGCGCATAATGACAAATGGGGTTACGTGATGGGTACTTTCGGACTGGTACTGACAGAGAGTCTGCTGGAAGCGAAGATTAGACAGCTTCCCGATGATATCCTGCCCTATGAGGACTTTATCCGTGCCAATTACATAGGCAGGAGAACTGCTGACTGTATCGGCCTTATCAAAAGCTATAGCTGGTACGATGTGGATACAGGCAAGATCAACTATGGCAGCAACGGGATGCCCGATGTTGGCGCCGATGGTATCTATCGTAATGCACGGGAAAAAGGACCAATATCTACCATGCCGGAGATTCCTGGCCTTCTTGTCCATTCAGATGGGCATATCGGCATTTACATTGGGGATGGTTACGCGATTGAGGCTATGGGCACCCGCTACGGTGTTGTGAAGACAAGAGTAGCCAACCGCAACTGGACCGGCTGGTGCAAAAATCCGTACATCAACTATGTTGAGGAAGGAGTACAGGAAACCACCGAGGAATAAGTAGGAGGTGAGATTTTATGGCAAGAGGAAAAGAAGGTACTTTCGATAAGATGCGGCAATTTCTTCGCTCTTATCTGAAGGATGGCGAACAGTTCAAAGCAAGCACAGCGTACCTGGAATTTCTGAATAGCGGTCAAGCTGCAAATGATTTGGGAAGAACCATTTCACAAAAAGATTTCGCAATGTTCCTGCGCACAGAGGCCTTGAAGAAAGGTGGACTGCTAAAAAGAACGGCCCATGGCATCTACGAAAAAAGAGTTGACCCAGAAGAGCAGAGCGTAACATTCGCTCGAAAGAATCTGCGGTCCGAAGATAGTTTGGATACTGGCAAAGCCTATCCGGATAGCAGTCCGGTCACTCAAACTGAGGAAAGCCTGGATAAGTTGTACGAGGATACCATTACGCTAACTGCACGGATCAGATCTACTATGCAGTCCTTGCAAAGAATCGGCAAGAACTATCCTGGATTCGCATTGGAACTGGCATCTTATCATGCAGGTCTCATGAAAGATATGGATCGGGTAGCTACAGGCTTGTCTGCGGTGATGGCATGGTGTGAGGATCATATCAATGGAATTCATGTCGGAGGTAATGTGTATACCAATGGGAAAGAACTTATCATGAGGAATTGTGATACAGACCGGATGCTTGCGTATGACTCGGAGGAGTCCCTGCCCAAGCCGGAGCAGCAGACAGGTATGACAATGCAATTATAGTGTTCATCTTGGAAGATAAATCAGAATAGGAGGAGTGAAAATATGAAGGCAGCTGATTTTTACAGGTGCTGGTGGAGACTACTTTGTTTGGGACCCAAGATAAAGTTGCCACTGCGATCCAGCGCATAAAAGCGTTTGAGCCACCGGAAGGATACTATGTGGCCTTTTCCGGAGGCAAGGACAGCCAATGTGTGTATCACCTGTGCAAGGAGGCAGGGGTAAGGTTTGATGCCCATTACAGTCACACGACGGTAGATCCCCCGGAGGCTGTTTATTTCATCCGGGAACATTACCCGGATGTGATCGTGGACATGCCGGAGCTTACCATGTGGCAGCTTATCGTAAAAAAGGGGATGCCGCCAACCCGCAAGGTGCGCTACTGCTGCGACGAACTGAAAGAAGGCGGTGGTCGCGGACGGATCGCCATCACCGGTGTGCGCTGGGAGGAGAGTACCAAGCGGAAAAATAACCGGGGACTGCTGGAACTGAATAACTACACCAAGCATTACATCAAGCTGATGAATGACAATGATGAAGCACGGCGTATGTTTGAGACTTGCACCATGAAGTCCATGCATACCCTGAACCCCATCATTGACTGGACCGGCGAGGATATGTGGGAGTATCTGAACTCTCGGAACATTCCCCACTGCTGTTTGTACGATGAGGGCTTTGACCGGATCGGGTGTATCGGATGCCCCTTGGCGGGACCTGTTCAGATGCGAAAAGAATTCGCCCGGTACCCGAAGTACCAGCAGGCATACCTGCGGGCCTTTGAGAAAATGCTCAAGGCCAGGGAAGGGAACGGGAAACCCTATCAACAGTGGCAAACAGGAGAAGATGTAATGCGGTGGTGGCTCAGTGAGGAAAAGCAGCGGAAGGTGGATGAAGATCAGCTGTCGCTGTTCTTCTCAGAGGATACTATGGGGATACCCTGAAAACGCATTTATTGCTTATGCTGCATTTGAAGACTACTTCTTTGTTGCATAGTGTGAATAGCTATTACCCATTACTTGCGGTATGCTTGCATTGCAATTCAAGAAAGGAGAAGGCAGTATGGCAGAGACCCGGAACTTATGCGCCCAGATTCCAGTGGAACTTCATTCAAAAGTCATTGAGGAAAAGAACGCACTGGGACAGGCACTAAGCGAATACATCACGAACATTCTAAAAGAACATTTTGAAGGAGGAAACAAGACTATGGCAAACGGCACAATGAAAACTCTAGCATTCCAGATTCCTGAGGAACTGGATCAGAGAATCAAAAACTACCTGGCAGCGGAAAAGGAACGCACCGGCAAGAAGATCTCTCAGAGAGAGTTTGTGGTGGGCCTTATCGTAGAAGCGCTGGACAAGCATGACGCACAGTTGGTAGCAGCGGAGGAAGCAACGGAATAACAGCAAAAACAGAAAGCCGGGGAGTGATCCCCGGCATTTTTTATTTGTAATCAAGGGAGGAACCATTATGAAGAAGACAATCAAAGTAAAGTTCGATGCAGAAAAACTGTTTGCGCTGCAGACCTATACAGAGCAAAAGGGAATCTCACTGGAGGAGGAACTGGCTCAGGCGGCAGAGGCACTGTTCCAAAAGCTGGTGCCGGGGAATGTAAAGGCCTACCTGGATGTGAAAACGGAAGCCCAAAGACCCAAGAAGAAATCTTCCTCCTCTGCTGTGGGGCAATCTGCCGGTGAGTGAACTTGGAAGAACGAATCACCAGAGGAAAAGCCATCCGGCTGAAGTGTTTGGACTGTTGCTGCGGGAATGTGGTGGAGGTTCGCTTATGTCAGAACAGACGGTGCTCTCTGTGGCGATACCGTAGAGGGAAAGAGGAGTTGCCTGAAAATTGCGAGGATGCGCGGGTTTCAGAGAACAACGGCTCCGAACGACCGTCTACACCACCGGGAGGCGATTCAACCTGATTTTGCGAGCATGCGAGGAAAATCCGGGCTGTTTGGCCAAGGTGAAGGGACACCGGAAAGAGGCCACAGGAGGTGAGGCACTTTGAGAACTCAGAATTTCGGTATTGAGGTGGAGATGACCGGCATTACCCGAAATGCCGCTGCAAAGATCATTGCCAAGCACTTTGGAACTTCTGCTGTTCATGTAGGCGGCAGTTATGATGCCTATACCGTAGATGACGGCACCGGCCGGAAATGGAAGCTGGTCAGCGATGGCAGTATCCGCTGTCAGGCAAGAGGCGACAGAAATGCCAGCCGACTGCATTCGGTGGAGATGGTGTCTCCTATCTGCAGGTATGAGGATATTGGAACTGTGCAGGAGCTGATTCGTAAACTCCGCAAAGGCGGTGCGATGGTCAACGACAGCTGTGGTATTCACATCCATGTGGATGCATCACCCCACGATCCCAAGACACTCCGGAATGTGGTGAACATTATGGCGTCCAAAGAGGATCTGCTGTACAAGACCCTGAAGGTCAATATCGGACGGGAGTACTACTGTAAGAAAGCAGACCTGCGTTTCTTGGATGATGTGAATCTGAAGCGGCCTAAGTCCATGTCGGAGTTCGAGTCTCTGTGGTACAACGGTTCTTCCGGTCGGTATACCCATTACCATGACAGTCGCTACCATGCCCTGAATCTGCACAGTGTGTTCTCGAAAGGAACGATAGAGTTCCGAATGTTCAACTCCACACTCCACGCGGGAGAGGTTAAGAGCTACATCCAGCTGTGCCTTGCCATTTCCCATCAGGCACTAGTGCAGCGAACCGCCTCCAGAAGCAGAACCCAGAGCAGCAACGAGAAGTACACCTTCCGCACATGGCTGCTGAGGTTGGGTATGATCGGCGAAGAGTTTAAGACGGCACGGATGCACCTGCTGAAGAATCTTGAGGGGAATATCGCCTGGAAGGATCCGGCGCAGGCTGTTCAACAGAGAGAACGGTTGCTGCAGCAACGGCAGGAACACTCTGCTCCCTCTGCTGTCGGAGTAGAAACTGTTCGGGAAGAGCAGCAACAGCAGGAGTTAGTGTCTGCAGGTAGTATGGAAATGTGTTAAGGAGGACAAATGGGAAAACTATATATTGCCTATGGAAGTAATCTAAATAAAAGACAAATGTATGGACGATGTCCCGGCGCTAAGTTTTTAGGGACAGGTGTCATAGAAAACTATGCCCTCCAGTTCAAGGGTTCGCCCATGGGTGCCCACGCCACAATTGCGCCCCAGGAGGGAGCTTCTGTTCCTGTGGGTATCTGGCAGATCCAAAAGCGGGATGAAACGAACCTGGACAGATATGAGGGGTACCACAAGCTGGGGTACTGTTACTATGACAAGGAACAGATCCCTGTGAAGTTTGAGAACGGTATGCAGATCAAGGGCATGGTGTACATCATGGATAAGACCAAGGACTTTGGGTTTCCGTCTGTGGGGTATTACCAAACTGTTCTACAAGGCTACCGGGACTGCGGACTGGACACAAATGTGTTGGAAGAGGCACTGAAGGACAGTATGAAGATGGCAAGAGAGCAATTCCGGAGAGCGCAGGAAGCGCAGATGATGCAGGATGTTCAGGAGACGGACCAAGTCCAGGAAACGCAGGAACCACTGGAGCCGCAGGAACAGATGCAGTTTGTGTAGGAGGGGATACTGTGCTGAAACAGAAGAAACTTAAGAAGCAGTTGGGTGAAGGATACAGCTTTAAGCAGTATCGGTCTCCGGAAGCTGTGTATACACTACTAAGAAGCCTGACAGGGCGGCAGCACTTTGTGATCGCTGCCGCCTTAACTGTTGGAATGGTGAAACTGGAAGCGATACTGTGCT
>JAZSHO010000131.1:0-25147 GCA_045533345.1 Faecousia sp.
GTAGCCTTCCACCGGGAAAAATATGTAGCCTCCGGCGGTCCAGACGGCGGCGATGGCGGTCACGGCGGCAGTGTGATCCTGCGAGTCAACGACAACCTTTCCACCCTTCTGGATTTCCGCTACAAGAGAAAGTATTCCGCCCAGGCCGGTCAGAACGGTCAGGGCCGGAACATGAGCGGCAAGCGTGGCGAGCCGCTGATCATCCAGGTCCCCCGTGGCACGCTCGTCCGGGACGCGGAGACCGACCAGATCATCGTGGATATGTCCACCGGCGAGGATCACATCATCGCCAAGGGCGGCAGAGGCGGCTGGGGCAACAACCACTATGCCACCCCCACCCGGCAGGTCCCCCGGTTTGCCAAGGCCGGTCTTCCCGGTCAGGAGCGGGACATCATCCTGGAGCTGAAGCTGCTGGCAGATGTGGGTCTGGTCGGCTTCCCCAACGTGGGCAAGTCCACCCTCCTCTCCGTCACCTCCAATGCCCGTCCCAAGATCGCCAACTACCACTTCACTACCCTGTTCCCCAACCTGGGTGTGATCTATGTGGACGAGGGTGTTTCCTTCGTCATGGCTGATATCCCCGGCATCATCGAGGGTGCTGCGGAGGGCGCAGGCCTGGGTCACGATTTCCTGCGGCACATCGACCGCTGCAGACTTTTGGTGCACGTGATCGATGTTTCCGGCAGCGAGGGCAGAGATCCGGTGGAGGATTTCGATGCCATCTGCGAGGAGCTCCACAACTATAGCGTGGACCTGGGCGACCGTCCCATGCTCGTAGCCGCCAACAAGTGCGACCTGCTGATGCCGGAGTCCGACAACCTGGAGCGGCTTCGCAAGCATGTGGAGGCTGCCGGCTGTGAGCTGTACGAGATCAGCGCCGGTACCACCCAGGGCACCCGTAATCTGATGCGGATCATCGCACAGAAGCTGAGCACACTGCCTCCCGTAACCATTTACGAGCCGGAGTATGTGGAAGTGATCTCCGCACCTCTGGACCCCAGCGCTTTCGACATCGAGCATTACGGCAACACCTGGCTGGTTACCGGTGCTTGGCTGGAGCGGCTGGTCCAGAACATCAACTTCGATGACTACGAATCCCGGAACCACTTCGATATGCAGCTGCGCAAGGTTGGACTGTTCCAGCGGCTGGAGGAAATGGGCATCCAGGACGGCGACACCGTAGACCTTTACGACTTCGAATTCGAATACCAGCGATAACTTTTTGGGAGGGCCACCGGCCCTCCCTTTTTGTAATTCTTTTCAAAAACCATTTGCCATTTTCAACTTTTTTCTTTATAATAAAAGGGTCATAGCTTGTGACCCTATTTTGCTTATTTGGAGTGTGCTGCCATGATTCGGAATCTGAACCAGGTAACCTTCCAGCGTTTCGGTACGGTGCCCCCGGACCGGGAACAAATCAAGAAGCCTTCCGACCGGGAGCCGGGCTTCGTTCTGCCCCTGAATCGCCAGGAGGCGGCGGTTTTCTGCGCTAAGTCGGAAACCCGCCTCAGCTGCCATTCGGGAAAGAGCGTCCTGTCCGTTTCCAGGGACGGCAAGACCTTCCAGCATTTTTATTTGGATAAAATCGCCTACATCAAAAGCGGCGTTTACTTTTCCCTGTCTGCCTTTATGGGGGATGCCTCGGTGCTGGTCTGCGCCCAGACCCAGCCCCAGCAGGTGGGCAGCCGCAGCAGCGACAGCTACCGGGTGGACCACAAGCTGCACATCGGCGGTCTGTATACCTTCTTCTATCAGGAGCGGGAGCAGGGGTTTGTGTTCTCCGGAGAATCCCACCCCATGCCGGAGTTGACCTATGTGGACCAGGGAGAGCTGCACAGCGTGGCAGATGGCCAGGATATCCTCTTAAAACAGGGGGATATCGCCATTTTCGGCCCCAATCAGTGGCATATGCACTATGCCGACA
Source organism: Faecousia sp. (assembly GCA_045533345.1). Lineage (GTDB taxonomy): Bacteria > Bacillota > Clostridia > Oscillospirales > Oscillospiraceae > Faecousia. The sequence continues at coordinate 1,925 of JAZSHO010000131.1, forward strand.
TCGGGGTTGCCCCCCGGTATGTGACCATTACCTTCGACCTGGAGGGCGTGGATATTTCTCCCTTGCTGAACCGGAAAATCGCCGCGCCCCAGAACGTGGTGACTCTGCTGCAGCAGATGCTCCGGGAGCAGGATCGGATGGACCCCTATGCCGGGGATATGATCCTTTCCATGCTGAGTATGCTGCTGATGCTCCTGCTGCGGCAGGAGGATGCCCCCCGGAACGGCAAGCTCCAGGCCTCCAACGCGGTCCACAGCGAGAATGAGATCATCCGCCGGGCTCAGCAGTATGTCAGCGCCCACATCCGGGAGAAGCTGTCGGTGCCCCTGGTTGCCAAGCAGGTGGATGTGAGCCCCAGCTATCTGACAGCCCTGTTCCATAAGAATCTGCAGATTTCCCCGGGCGAATACATCCGTCGGGTGAAGCTCCAGGAGAGCAAGCAGATGATAAGAGAAAACAATCTGAACTTTACCGAAATCGCTGCGGAACTGCAGTATTCTACGGTGCATCATTTCTCCCGGCAGTTTAAGGAGAAATTCGGCATCACCCCCACGGAATACGCCAAATCTGTCCGATAATCCTTATGCCCGTACCAACCCGGTACGGGCATTTTGTATTGGCCCTGGGGTCGCTTTCGTGACAATTATTTGTGCGGCAATGGGCCGGAGGACCAAATTATGTTGAATTGTTCATAATTCTATGGTAAACTACTGGATAACACAAAGCAAAGAAGGAATATCCAATGAATCGAATCCTTTTGATGGTTCTCAATAACATCACCCGGGCCCCGGGGGCCTGGTTCAAGCTGTGCCGCTATGCCAACCACACCGAGGATTACCCCGAGGTGGAAAAGTGGCGCCATATCCAGTACATTCTGAAGCGGGCCATCATCGGCGGCAACATCGACCTGGTGGTAACGGGTCTGGAAAACATCCCCCAGGAGAACGGCTTCATGATGTATGCCAACCACCAGGGTATGTTTGATGTGCTGGCAATCGCCGCCACCTGCGATGCGCCTCTGGGTGCGGTGCTGAAAAAGGAGCTGTACAATGTTCCCTTCCTGCACCAGATCGCCCTGTGTACCCATTCCTTTGCTATGGACCGGGAGGATGTGCGCCAGTCCCTGACCGTCATCCAGAACGTGACGGAGGAGGTCAAAAAGGGAAGAAACTATCTGATTTTCCCCGAAGGCACCCGCAGCCGCAAGGGCAATGAGATGCTGGAATTCCACGGCGGCAGCTTCCGCTGCGCCACCAAGAGCAAATGTCCCATTCTGCCCATCGCACTGGTGGACAGCTACAAGGTGCTGGACGAGAAGGGCAGCAAGCCGGTGAAGCTGCAGCTGCATTATCTGAAACCCATCCCCTACGAAGAATATGAAGGTATGAAGCCCGCGGAGGTGGCCCAGCTGGTCCGCAGCCGCATTGAGGAAAAAGTCAAGGAAAGCCTGTAACGGAGGTCGCTATGGTTAGAATTATCACGGATTCCGCCGCGGACCTGGAACCACGGGAATATGAACAGCTGAATATCACATGCATCCCCTTGACGGTGTTCTTTGGGGACCGGGAGTACCAGGAAAATGTCAATCTGACAAAGGACCGGTTTTATGAACTGGTGGCCTCCACCGGGGAATATCCCAAAACGGCCCAGGCATCTCCCCAGATTCTGCTGGACCTCTTTGAGGAGGCCAAGGAAGCCGGGGACGAGGCCATTTACATCACCCTGTCCTCTGCCTTGAGCGGAACGTATCAGAATGCCTGCGCCGTCAAGCAGATGGCAGACTACGACGGCTGCTATGTGGTGGACGGTAAGAATGCCACCGGCGGTCAGCGGATGCTCATCGAGTATGCCGCCAAGCTCCGGGACGAGGGAAAGTCTGCCCGGGAAATCATCGCCGGGGTGGAAAGCCTTAACGGCCGCATCGTGCTGTATGCCTGCATGGATACCCTGGAATTTTTGTACCGGGGCGGCCGTATCAGCCAGACGGTGTACAAGCTGGGCACCCTGGCCCAGGTGAAACCCATCATCCGGGTCAGCGATGACGGCAGGGTAGAGGTACCTGCCAAGGCCATGGGTATGCGCAAGGGAATGGAATACCTGTGCAAGCGGGTGGAGGAACGGAAGCCCGACCCCAATTTCCCCTTCTATGCCATGTATACCGCTGACCGGGCCAACGGCGAAGCGCTGGCCCAGAAATTCCGGGCCATGGGCTACGACATCCCCGATGAGAGAATCATCAATGTGGGTGCCGCCATCGGCAGCCACGTAGGCCCCAACGCCTGCGGTATGGTCTATATCAGCGAATAAGGAGGTGGCGGCATGGAGAAAAAGCCGGAAAATAAGACCCAATATCTGCCCATCTACATGTGCCTCGGTCTTTCCGTAGGTATGGCCCTGGGTCTGGCAGCAGGCAATATGTCCATGGGTATGTGCATGGGCATGGCGGTGGGCGTGGCCATCGGTGCTGCTCTGGATGCTCAAAAAAACAAGAAAAATTCCGAGGAAGAAAAAGAAAACTGACTTGAAAAACGCCAGACTGCGTAAGCAGTCTGGCGTTTTGTTATGTGGTGGGTTACTTGGCTTTGACGGGAGGCTCCAGCTTTTTCAGCGCTTCCAGCAGGTCCACCCGGAGGCCTAGAATCTGGCGCACATGGTAATTGACCACCATGTCCCGCTCCTGGGGATGCTTTAAAGCTTTGCTGTTGGGAATGTTGGCACCGCAGGCTTTTAAGCGCAGGCGGTTTTCATCGTTCAGACGTCCCGGCTTGTCCATGCGGCTGAGGACCTCCATTCGGGCCAGCAGTTCCCGGGCCATGCCCTCGCAGGAGCGGAACAGCTCCAGCTCCTCCTGCTGGCGGCGCAGCCGGAGGATCAGCTTCTGATTGCTGAAAATTTTCAGCTGCCGGGCCATGGCGTCGATGGTTTTGGTCATTTTTGCGGCATCGGGCAGGTGGTCATCCCCGTCAAACATGTCCTCCAGGAAAGCCACCAGCTCCCTGTCCAGGCTCTCCACCAGAATCCGCAGCTGGTTGCTGTTGTCATAGGGGAAGACCAGGGTGTTGATGGCCATACCCACAGCCATACCGATGGCCGTGTCCCAGATCCGGGTCAGGGCATAGGTCATGGGGGCCGGGTCCTCAGCGGTGCAGAGAATGACCACGATCAAGCAGGCCAGGTTGGGGGAGTACCTGATCCGAAAGGTGTTATACAGGGTAATGACAGCCACAATGCCGATGCCGGCAGCCGCCAGAGGGGGCAGCCGCAGGAAAATCAGCACCAGGCCTGCCAGCGCGCCCAGCAGCACGCCAACGATCTGGGTCAGACAGGAAGTCAGCGACTCCGTGAAGGTGGGCTGCACCGCGGCCATGGCACCCAGCATGGCGAAAATCAGCTTGGAGGTGGTGGCACCGTAGGCATCCACGATCATCATGGCCAGGATGGCCGCCGCGGCGGTTTTAATGGTCCGAAGACCGATATGTATCTTCAATGGTTTGCTTCCCATATCTGTATCTCCTCTGGGGAATTTCTGCTGTCATCATAGCACATTTGCCCGGGACCGTCAAATCCTATTGCCTGGTAAGGGGAGATGTGCTATAATCAAAGCCGTAATGCTACATAGAAAAGCTGGTAAGAAAATGGAACGAATTCAGAATCAAATCTTTGACCAGGAGCGCGCCCTGTATGGAAGCCGGAATATCCTGGTCCAAAATTGCCGCTTTGACGGCCCTGCCGACGGTGAAAGCGCTTTCAAGGAGTGCCGGGATATCCAGGTGTCCCACTGCTTCTTCAATCTGCGGTATCCCTTTTGGCATGATGTGGGACTGCTGGTGGAAAACTGCGAACTGACACCCCTTTGCCGGGCGGCGTTGTGGTATACAGAAAATGTGACCATCCGCGATTCCAAGCTCCACGGCATCAAGGCTCTGCGGGAATGCGGCGATGTCACCATGGAAAACTGCGATGTGGAATCTGCGGAGTTCGGCTGGTTCACCCGGGGCATCGCCATGGACAACTGCCATGTCCGGGGGGAATACTTCATGCTTCGCTCCCGGGATTTGAACTTTCATAACGTGACCTTAAATGGAAAGTATTCCTTCCAGTACATCGAGGACAGCGTCTTTGAAAACTGCTGTTTCGACACCAAGGATGCCTTCTGGCATGCGAAAAATGTGACCGTCCGCAACAGCACCATCCGGGGCGAATACCTGGCCTGGTACTGCGAAAATGTGACCTTTGAAAACTGCGTGATTTCCGGAACCCAGCCTCTTTGCTACTGTAAGGGACTGAAGCTCATCAACTGCCGGATGGAGAACGCGGACCTGTGCTTTGAAAAATCCCAGGTGGAAGCGACCGTTACAAATGAAGTGGTCAGCATCAAGAATCCTCTGGAAGGCTTCATTACCGTGGCCGGGGCTGAGCTGATTTTTGACGACCCCGATGCAAAGGGAATCGTCATTCCCTCCCACAAAACCGATGGAGAAAAGGCCGATACCATTTTGGCATCTCAGGGCTATACCTGCGTCCTGTGTCGGGGAGAGCGCATCCATACCACCACCCTCCGGGGGGTGCGGCCCCTGGTGCAGTGGCTGGAAAGCGGCATGGATTTTGCCGGCTTTAGCGCTGCGGACAAGGTGGTGGGAAAAGCCACGGCTTACCTGTATCAGCTGCTGGACGTGAAACGTGTCCATGCCCAGGTCATGAGCCGGTCTGCCCGGGATGTGCTGGAGAAGGCCGGTATCGATGCATCCTGGGACCGTTTGGTTCCCAATATCATCAACCGGGCCGGTGACGGCATTTGCCCCTTTGAGGCGGCGGTGCTGAACCTCCATACCCCGGGGGCTGCCAAGACGGCCATCTACGAAAAGATGCAGGAAATGGGAATCCGGCAGATGTAAATGGAAAAAACAGGGACTGCTTCGGCAGTCCCTGTTTTGACATTACGGTTCTTCCGGATAATAGGACTTGAAAACCTTCCACAAGATGGCGCTGTTCATGTAGGCTGCCGCGGCGAAATACAGGGCAATCCACAGGAAGCTGACTTTGAGAAAGAATTCATACCGGAAAAGATACAGCACCGGAGGCAGCAGATGGATGGCGCTGACAGCCAGGGTTCTGGGCAGATTGCCGACACTCAGCAGCAAGGCATTGCGCAGGGTTTCGGCGTTGCTGTTGCGGAACTGGCTGACCCAGGGGAAGGTGTAGGAAAACACGAACACGGTCCCCAGGAGGATGACCAAAAAGGGGACAAACAGATAATGCATTCCGCCGCTCATGGTGAAAAAGCGGTCTATGTAAAAAACCGCAGGCAGGCCCACAAGCAAAAGAATCAGCCACAGTACGGTACCCTGCTTGAAATTATCCCGGAAGGCCCGGAAGTAGCTTTTCGCCACCGGCTCCTCGCAGCTGCGTACCATTCGGAAGGTGACCGTATATAGGGCGGCAGAGGCGGCACCGATGGTAAACAGGGGCAGACAGGTGAGCAAAAACAGGATGTTTAAGATGACCAGATCGCTGAACCGGCTTAAAAAGAGCATGAATTTGGAATCGGGAGAAAAAAAGGAAAACATGGTGTGCCTCCACGAAAAGGATTTTTTCAAGTATAGCACAATCTTTTCCCAGGGGCAACCGACCGGTGACGAAAACTTTGACATCGTTTAAAAATTTCGGAAAAAACCCCGTTTTTGTTGCAATTAGCCCGAAATTATGCTATGATTCAAAGAAGCGATTATGATTTGGAGGCTTTCCAATGTTAAAGAAAATTTTGATCATCATTCTGGTGATCCTGCTGCTGATCCTGGGCGGCATGCTGGGATACGTGTGGTACCAGAATACCCACATTTTCGTGGAAGACGCAGTATACGCCAAGGATCTGGAACTGCTGGACCTGCGGGGACAGGAGATATCCGAAGACCACTACAATGCGGTGCGCAGCCAGCTGCCCCAGTGTGAAATTTACTGGGATGTTCCCTTCCAGGACGGCACCCAGTCCAACGACATTACTTCTCTGTCCATTAAGACCTTGACGGAAGCGGACATGGCTATGCTGAAGTACTTCCCCGGTCTGAAAACGGTGGATGCCATGGCTTGCGGCGATTATGCCCAGCTGGAAGCTTTGAAGGAGAAGTATCCCGATCTGGCGGTCAGCTACCAGGTGAGCCTGGGCGCAAAGTCTTTTGCTCCCGACGTTGCGGAACTGACTCTGGAGAATGGGGACTACGATTATGATACCCTGCTGCAGAATCTGAAGCACCTGCCCCAGGTGAAGACCATCCTGCTGCCCAAGACCGATCTGTCCTTTGAACAGATGGATGCTATCACCACGGAGTACAGCGCCATCAGCCTGGACTTTACCGCAGTGGTCATGGGCCAGGAATATGCTTCCGATACCGCCTCTCTGGATCTGTCCGCACTGACCTCCGCCGAGGTGGAAGCAGTGGCAGCGGAACTTCCCATGCTGGCCAATCTGACCGAGATCCAGCTGATGGATGCCAACGGCAAGAGCAATCTGACCCTGGAGGACGTGAAGACCATCCAGACCGCTGCCCCTGCCGCGGTGGTCCACTACAGCTTCGAATTCTACGGCGCCAAGCTGACCACCACTGACGAAGAGGTGATCATCAAGAACAAGCGCATCGGCGACGACAACGCTGCTCAGGTCCGCCTGGTTCTGGATGTTATGCAGAACTGCAGCCGCTTTGTGCTGGATAACTGCAAGCTCAGCAACGAAACCATGGCCGGTATCCGGGATGACTACCGGGATAAGACCAAGGTGGTCTGGCGGATCTGGTTCGGCAAGGTGGGCAGCACCTTGACCGACGCAGAGATCCTCCGGGCGGTTTACGACCTGCAGGATGACAACTGCAGCGCCCTGTATTACTGTGAGGATGTGCGGTTCATGGACATCGGCCACAGCGACGCCCTGGATTACATCGACTTCATTGCGGGCATGACCAAGCTGGAGGCTGCCATCATTTCCGGCGCTCCCGTCAAGAGCCTGGAGCCTCTGGCAAACTGTACGGAGCTGAAGTTCCTGGAACTGGCCAACTGCATTTACTTTGAGGATTTGACCCCTCTGACCAACTGCACCAAGCTGGAAATGCTGAATCTGAGCTACGCCAAGATTCCGGACCTGTCCGCTCTGGATGAACTGCCTCTGACCCACTTCACTTATATCCACAACAAGACTTCTCCCGAAGAGGAGGCCCGGTTTGCCAAGCAGCATCCCGACTGCTGGACCGTATTTGAAAACGGCGGCCAGCCCTACGGTAAGGGTTGGCGATACCAGGAGGATGGCCTGACTTTCCTGCCCTGGTATGCAAAACTGGTGGAAGTATTCCGTTATCCCAAGGCCCCCAACAATGTGGGCTGGTATCTGGACTAAGGAGGAAATAGTATGAATCAGATTATCCACACCGACAAGGCCCCCGCCGCCATTGGCCCCTACTCCCAGGCAGTGAAGACCGGCAACCTGCTGTTCGTATCCGGTCAGATTCCTATTGATCCCGCCACCGGTGAATTCGCCGGTAACGACATTACCACCCAGACCCGCCAGTCCTTGAATAATGTCAAGGCCATTCTGGAAGCGGCCGGCTATACTTTGGCAGACGTGGTCAAGGCCACGGTGCTGCTGGCAGAGATCTCCGATTTCGCCGCTATGAACGCCGTCTATGCCGAATTCTTCCACAGCAATTGCCCCGCCCGGGCTGCTTTCGCCGTGAAGGACCTGCCCAAGGGCGCTCTGGTGGAGATTGAAGTCATCGCCGGAAAGTAAATCCATAAGGAAAAGGAGCCCCAAAGGGCTCCTTTTTGCTTGCCGTTACTCTTCACAAAAGGTCCTTATGGTTTTTCGGCTATGTTGCCACTAGGATTTGGAGCGAAAATCTGTCATAATAATTGTGTATGTAAAAATTTTGCGGAGGTTTTCCTATGGCAATCAAGGCAAGTGACAATTTTAAGACTTATCATAATCCCAACGGTCCCACCATTACCACTGTGACCCGCCCCATCATCGAACAGGATGGTCTGTACTTTAAGGACATCGACGGCACCGGCACCGTGTCCGCAGTCAACGACTGGCGTCTGTCCCCCGCTGAGCGGGCTGCCGCCTATGTGAAGCTGATGACTGTGGACGAAAAGATCGGTCAGCTGTTCATTTCTGACTGGCGCATGGGTCCCAAGTACCCCAGCGCACGGCTCCGAGGCCATGTGGCGGTTCCCGATGAATCCGGCTGCGTGGACGAGGCGGAAGTGAACCAGAAGACCATCTTCGGTGAGCAGCATCTGCCCGGTACCACCACCCTCATCAAGGACTGGTTTGCCCGCCATACCATCCTCCGGGAGAATGCCCAGCCCGATGACCTGGCTGACTACCTGAACCAGCTTCAGGCCATCGCTGAGGAGTGTGAGCGTTTCGTGCCTGTCCAGGCGGCTTCCAACTCCCGGAACGAAAACGGCGAGATCGTCTTCGGCATGAACGATGCCGGCGGCGTGTTCCCCACCTGGCCCGGCACCCTGGGCATCGCAGCCGCCGTCAAGGGCAGCGGTATCGAAGTGGCTGACAAGTGGGCCGAGGCAACCCGGGAAAGCTGGGAAGCCTGCAACCTGCGCAAAGGCTATATGTACATGGTGGACTGCATGTCTGACCCCCGCTGGCAGCGCTCCTACGGTACCTTCGGCGAGGACCCCGCACTGATCTGCGAAATTGCCGAGCATATTATCCCCAGAATCCAGGGCAGCGAAGAAGGCGTTACCGCCGACGGCGTTGCCGTCACCACCAAGCACTTCCCCGGCGGCGGTCCCCGGGAAAACGGCTTCGACCCCCACTATGCCGCAGGCCAGTGGAACGTTTATGCCACCCCCGGCTCCCTGCAGAAGTACCATATGCCCGGCTTCAAGAGCGCGGTTAGCAAGAATACCTCTTCCATCATGCCCTACTACTCCAAGCCCGCCGCTCAGAAGTCCTCTGTGCAGCAGGACTGTGAGGGCAACGATGTTCGCTTCGACCCCTACGGCTTCGCTTACAACCGGGTGTTCATCCATGACATCCTCCGGGGCCAGATGGGATTCAAGGGTTACATCAACTCCGACACCGGCATTGTCCACAATATGAAGTGGGGCGTGGAAATGCTTGACGAGCCGGAGCGCATCGGCTTTGCTGTGAACAATGCAGGCGTGGACGTGATTTCCGGCCTTTACGACAACGAATTCGGCCGCCAGGCCTATGACCGGGCAACCAACGGCTATTATGAAACCCACGAACTGCCCGAGGGCTTTACCCCCGAAATGGTCACCTTGAATGACGAGACCATCGACCGGGCCGTTTCCCGTACCCTCACCGAAATGTTCCAGCTGGGCATGTTCGAGAATACCTACCGGGATGCCAAGGCCGCAAAGAAGACCATCGCCGACTCCAAGTACTGGGCAGACGCAGAACTGGCCCACCGCCAGAGCGTTGTCCTGCTGAAGAACGACGGCACCCTGCCGCTGAAGGCAAAGGGCAAGAAGGTCTACGCTGAAGCCTTCAACAAGAATCCCGAAGCAGGCAAGGCTGCCACCGCTGCGCTGAAGGAAATGCTTACGCGTGTGACCCTGGTGGATGACTATCACGATGCCGACATTGCCATCCTGTTCGTCAATCCCTCCTCCGGTGATTACTTCACCGCCACCGCTGGTTACCTGGAGCTGGATATCTGCGAGGGTAAGGAAGTTCCCAACGTGGACGATTTCTGCCGTCCCATGCAGGAGACCCATCTGGAAACCACCCTTACCGGCACCCACAAGATTGCCGAAATTGCTGCTGCTGTCCACGCCAAGGGCGGCAAGGTCATTGCCAACATCAACTTCCCCCTGGCATGGCTCGTCGGCAACGTGGAGGGTCATGTGGACTGCCTGACGGCTGGCTTCGAAACCTATCCCGCCGCTACCCTGGACGTGATCTTCGGCCGCTATAACCCCACCGGCAAGCTGCCCATTACCCTGCCCAAGGGCGACCAGGTGCTGGCTGTGAATGCCGAGGGCGTCTGCATCTCCCCCAACGACGTGCCCGGCTACGACAAGGATCAGTATATGCCCGACTCCCTCAAGGACGAAAACGGCAAGGCCTACGCCTACCGGGATGCTGCAGGCAATTACTATGAGCTGAACTTCGGCCTCAGCTACTGATATGGCATACGAAGTTTATAAACCGGAATGGGGCGGCAAATGCCCCATCCGCGGTGTTCTCTTTGACATGGACGGGCTGGTACTGGACACGGAGAAGCTGTACTCCCGATTCTGGATGGAGGCCTGCCATTTCTACGGCTTCCCTATGACCTATGATCAGTCCTTAAGCATGCGGGCGCTGAATGCCCAGCTGGGAGAGGCCCAGCTGAAAGCCTTCTTTGGAAGCAGCATCGACTATCCTTCGGTCCGCAGCAAACGCATTGAATTGATGGAAGCCTATGTGGATGAACAGGGTGTGGACTTGAAGCCCGGCATCCGGGAGCTACTTGCTTATCTGAAGGAACAGGGAATTCCGGCGGCCATCGCTTCTTCTTCTCCCGTGCCGCGGATTCGGAAATATCTGGCCTTCCATGGCCTGGACACGGCCTTCACGGCCCTGTGCAGCGCCCGGGATGTGGCCAAGGGAAAGCCGGAGCCGGATATTTACCTCCATGCGGCAGCCACCCTGGGTCTGAAACCGGAGGAATGTCTGGCTTTGGAGGACGCTCCCTCGGGCATCCGCTCTGCCAACAGCGCCGGATGCCTGACCGTGATGATCCCCGACCAGGACCAGCCTTCGGAGGAGATAAAAGCTCTGCTTTACGGCAAAGCAGACTCCCTCGCTGACATCATATCCTTGCTGGAAGCGCTGAAATAACCAAATCGCCCGGAGAACTCCGGGCGATTTTACCATTTGAGGGCCGGAGAAGAAATGGAATTCTATGGGAATTGCTGAATTGACAATCCCCGGGGCCGGTGGTATAGTAAGGATTAACAAGTACGCCGTACGCGAACAAAGGTGCGCGGGGCGAAAACAGAGAGGGAGGAATCCTTATGAAAAAGATCGTTGCTTTGCTGCTTGCTGCTGTAATGCTGCTGGGTCTGACCGCCTGCGGCGCATCCTCTGACGACGGAACCTATACCGTTGGCATCTGCCAGCTGGTGACCCATGATGCGCTGGATGCCGCTACCCAGGGCTTCCAGGATGCGTTGGTTGCCAAGCTGGGTGCTGACAAGGTGACCTTTGATCCCCAGAATGCTTCCGGTGATTCCGCTACCTGCGCCTCCATCGTCAATGCCTTCGTTTCCAATGACGTGGATCTGATTATGGCCAACGCCACTCCCGCTCTCCAGGCCGCTGCCGCTGCCACCGCGGATATCCCCATTCTGGGCACCTCTGTCACCGAGTACGGCGTTGCCCTGGATCTGAAGGATTTCAACGGCACCGTGGGCGGCAATGTTTCCGGCACCTCTGACCTGGCACCTCTGGAAGAGCAGGCGGATATGCTGGCTGCCTGGTTCCCCGATGAAACCAACGTTGGCCTGCTGTACTGCTCCGCAGAACCCAACTCTAAGTACCAGGTGGATACCATCAAGGCACTGCTGGAAGAAAAGGGTTATGTTTGCGAACTGTTTGCCTTTGCCGATTCCAACGATATGGCTGCGGTGACCAATGCCTGCTGTGAATTCTCCGACGTGATCTATGTTCCCACCGACAATGCGGTTGCCTCTGCCACCGACATCATCGACGGCATCTGCCGTCCCGCCGGTGTTCCCATCATCGCCGGTGAAGAGGGTATCTGCTCCGGCTGTGGTGTGGCCACCCTGTCCATCAGCTACTACGATCTGGGCTACGCTACCGGCGAAATGGCCGCCAAGATCCTCACCGGTGAGGCTGACATCTCCACCATGCCCGTGGGTTACGCTCCCGCTGTTCCCAAGTACAATCCTGAGATCTGCGCTGATCTGGGTCTGACTCCTCCCGAAGGCTACGCTGCCATCGGTTAATCTCCCCGATTTTTCAATGGGGGTGCTGTGAAAACGGCACCCCCATACCGACTGTTAAGAAAACGTGTCATTCCGAGCCAGTGCGCACACTGGCGTGGGAATCCCCCGGATTTTGGAACAATTTGATTTCAAAATTCGACAGGTCCCTTTGCCTTGGGGGATTGCCACACCAGTCTGAGGACTGGTTCGCAATGACATTTTGTTTTTACATTCTGCGAGTGGAGGAAAAAACGTATGAATGGATTCTTAAACGCTCTGCCCGGTGCCATTTCCCAGGGTATGATCTGGGGCATTATGGCCATCGGCCTGTACATCACCTACCGGGTGCTTGAGGTTTCTGATCTGACGGTGGATGGCTCATTCTGCACCGGCGGCGCGGTCTGCGTCATGATGATCGTGGGCGGCTGTAATGTCTGGGTCGCTATGGGTATTGCCATGGTGGCCGGCATGGTGACGGGCCTGGTGACGGGCTTTTTCCATACCAAGTGCGGTATCCCCGCCATTCTGGCAGGTATCTTAACTCAGCTGGGCCTGTGGTCCGTGAACCTGGCAATTTTGGGTATGAAGGCCAATGTGGGCATCAATGTGAACAATTACGACCTGCTGGTATCCCTGCGGTATCTGCAGGAGGTGAACAAGGGCACCCGGCCCTTCTACGACCATCCCATTTTCATGGTGGGTCTGGTTACCGCCGGTGTCATCGCCGTGCTGTACTGGTTCTTTGGTACGGAGCTGGGTGCCTCCATCCGTGCCACCGGCGCCAATACCAATATGGCCCGGGCCCAGGGAATCAACACCAACGTGAACAAGGTGCTGGGTCTGGTGCTGTCCAATGGCCTGGTTGCCCTGTCCGGCGCGCTGCTGGCCCAGTACCAGTCCTACGCGGAGATCAATATGGGCCGCGGCGCCATCGTCATCGGTCTGGCCGCCATCATCATCGGTGAAGTGGCCTTCAGCAAGATCTTCCAGAATTTCGCACTGAAGCTGCTGTCCGTCAGCCTGGGCGCGGTGATCTACTATATCGTCATCCAGGCAGTCATCAGCCTGCTGAAGATCGATTCCAACTACCTGAAACTGATCTCCGCCTTGATCGTGGCGGTGTTCCTGGCGGTTCCCTACTGGAATTCCCAGAAAAAAGCGACTGTGAAGGGGGCTTGACCATGCTGAGAATTGAAAATGTGACCAAGACCTTCAACGCCGGTACCGTCAATGAAAAGGTGGCCCTCCGGGGACTGAACCTGCATCTGAAGGAAGGCGAGTTCGTTACTGTTATCGGAGGCAACGGCGCCGGAAAATCCACCATGCTCAACGCCGTGGCAGGTGTCTGGGGCGTGGACTCAGGCTCGATCACCATCGGCGGCGTGGATGTGACCCACCTGCCGGAATACAAGCGGGCCAAGCATATCGGCCGCGTATTCCAGGACCCCATGATGGGTACTGCCGCCACTATGTGGATCGAGGAAAACCTGGCTCTGGCAGCCCGCCGGGGCAATCCCCGGACCCTGCGCTCCGGCATTACCAAGGCAGAGCGGGAGGAATACCGGGAACAGCTGAAGATTCTGGACCTGGGCCTTGAGGACCGGCTTACCAGCAAGGTGGGCCTCCTGTCCGGCGGCCAGCGCCAGGCGCTGACGCTGCTGATGGCCACCCTGCAGAAGCCCAAGCTGCTGCTTCTGGACGAGCATACCGCTGCTCTGGACCCCAAGACCGCTGCTAAGGTGCTGGAAGTGACCCAGAAGATCGTGGAAAAGAATGGTCTTACCACCATGATGATCACCCACAATATGCGCGATGCCATTGCCTACGGCAACCGATTGATCATGATGTACGACGGCCACATCGTGGTGGATGTATCCGGCGAGGAAAAGAAAAATCTGACCATGGAGCAACTGCTGAGCCTCTTCAGCCAGGCCTCCGGCTCCGATGAAGTGGACGACAAACTGGTATTGTCCAAGTAAATGACAACAACCCTCGGCGAAAGCCGGGGGTTGTTTGCGTCACAGATCCTGCAGATCCGCGTAGGGGATGTCATTTTCCAGATTGTCCCGGGCAAGATCGCTGTCGATACTGCCATGGGCAGCGGAAATGGGCTTTTCGTGCCAGACCTTCAGATCCATCACCTCGGTGCCTGCCATGATGGGGTTAGCCTGGACCTTGCCGGTTTTGGCCTTGCCCTGGATCTGGGGGACAGGGGGAACGTCGTTTTTCGGATGCTTGTTCGTTACTTCCGGACGCTTCATGCCTTGCTTTGCCATATTGATCACCTCGGCATTAGTGTGCCGCAAAAGGTCGAACATTATCCGATAAAAAGAACTGCCCCCGTTTCCGGGGGCAGATTTCTGTTCTTAAGCGGCACCCAGATATTCTTCCAGGCACAGTCCGGTGCCCTCCATATCCAGAGATACCTCGGTACCCACGTACCGGAAATGCCAGGGCTCGTCCATAACACCGGTGATGGGTTCCTTTTCGGCGGTGTAGCGCAGGATGAAACCATAGTCCCAGCAATGCTCCGCCAGCCAGATCTGGGCCTCCTCACCCACAATATCCACAGCAAGGCCCAGATGATGCTCGCTGTGACCGGGCAGAGCCACGGAGCGATGGGCCCGGACATAGGCTTGCCGATAGTCAATGTCAAATTCGTCCATATACGCCGCAATTCGCTGGTCCATAATCTCTTCCTGGGCGGCATAGGAGCGGTAACCGGAGTTGAAATAGTATTCGTATCCGGCGGCTACGCAGTCCTCCAGCATCTGCATCAGCGCGTCATAGCAGACGGTGCTGACCAGCTTCCAATCCCCCACATCGATGAATTCGGTGTCGTAATACTTGGGAACGGCGTAGGTGCCGTTGACCAGCACCACATGGATACCCCGGGGAGTGAAGAAATGCAGCTCGTCGTCGATGGTGGTGGGGCCCACAGCGGCGGGGCCGTGGTCCAGCAGGTAATAGCTGTATTCACCCTGGTGGAGCCAGCCGGTCTGCATGGTGCCGTTTTCGTCGAAATAATAGTGCTTGCCTTCAATGACCTGCCAGTCGATGGCCATGGGGCCGTCGGCCAGGTAGTAGCGACGTCCGGACTGGGTATCCCGCCAGCCGGTATACATGGTGCCATCCTCTTCAAACAGGTAAACCTGGCCATCCAGGATCTGTTCTCCGGTAACCATGGAGCCGTCATCACCAAAGAACCAGGTGTCGTCATTTTCTGTATAGAAACCGATGGTCTGCACACCATTCGTTCCGAAGTGGTGCTTCTTGCCACTTAACTCCATCCAGCCGGTGTAGGCGCTGCCGTCGTCACGGAAGTAGTAGCGGTTTTCCTCCAGCACCTGCCAGCCGGTAAGCAGAGCGCCGTCGCCCCCGGCGTAGTAGTACTGACCATCCACGTCCATCCAGCCATAGTCCAGAGCGCCGTCGCTGCCAAGGCGGTAGCGGTTGCCCTCCCAATCCAGCCAGTCGGTCTGCATGACATGGTCATCGCCGAAGAAATAGTAATGGCCGTCAATTTTCTGCCAGCCGGTGACTTTCCGCCAATGGAAATCCCGGTAATAATAAACGCCGTCCTTTTCCTGCCAGCCGCTGCGGTCCACGAATCGGTCAATCAGGAACCAGCCCAGACTGCTTAAGAAGACAAGAATCAGCCCGATGAGGGCAATGAACAACGTGCGTTGCTTTTTGCTTTGCATACGGTATTCTCCTGTGTTGGGTAATCTTTGCTATTTTATCACGCAAAAAGAGGAATTGCAAGGGAACCAAAGGTTAAGATTCTTTTAGGGTGCTACAGTATATTGTAGTTTAGCGGGCAAGGGCCCGCGGCCAATTCGCATGACCTGCGGCGGTGATCGTAACTCGTCCGCTCGGCCCGGTAACGTTATTGCTGAGATAAATTGTAGTTTGCCGGGAAGGCCCCGCGGCCAATTCGTTACGAACCCAGGCAGGAAACGAACGCATCATGATTATGCTCGGCCATTGGTTCGGTAAATTGTAGTTTAGAAGTACAATGCAAGATAATAAAAACGTTGTCATCCCGAGCGGAATGAAATGGAGTCGAGGGATCTTGGCACCAATTTGACTGCAAACGTTAACGAAATGCGAAGATCCTTCGACTCGCTTGCGCTCGCTCAGGATGACAGCATTGTTGGTGATTTACACTGCTAAATAATAATTTACCACCGCAGCATCGTTACCGGGCGGAGTTAACGGGTAACGACTACCGCCGCAGGTCGTGCGAGTTGGCCGCCGGGCCATCCCCACAAACAATAATTTACCACCGCAAAAGCGTTACCGGGCCGGGTGAACGGGTAACGACTACCACCGCAGTCCGTGCGCATTGTCTAAGTCTTGCGAAAATGGAAATCCTATTGTATAATTATATTAGAAAAAATGTTTGCATGGAGGTGCGGCGATGGAATTCAAGGTTTTGGCCGTAGGCGATGTGGTAGGCAATCCCGGCATGGAACGGATCTGCCGGAGTCTGCGGTATCTGAAGCGAAAAACCAAGGCGGATTTTGTGGTGGTCAACGGCGAAAATGCCGCCGTGGTGGGCATCACGCCCAACCAGGCGGAGGATATTTTGGATGCCGGTGCCGACTGCATCACCATGGGCAATCACACCTGGGCCAAGCGGGAGATCGTTACCTACATGGATGACTGCCCCCAAATCATCCGCCCTTCTAATTATGCCCCCCAGGTGCCGGGCCGGGGCTGGCAGATTTTTGAAACCAAGGCCGGGGATGTGGCGGTCATCGACCTCATTGGCCGGTGCAACATGGCCTACGGCCCGGACAATCCGTTTCTGATCATCGACAAAATCCTCAAGGAAGTGACGGCAAAGATCGTCCTTGTGGAGATCCACGCGGAAGCTACCTCGGAAAAGCTGGCCATGGGTTACATGCTGGATGGCCGGGTCAGTGCCGTCTGGGGTACCCACACCCATGTGCCCACGGCAGATGCCCGGGTGCTGCCCAAGGGTACCGGCTATGTGACGGACCTGGGTATGACCGGTCCCCAGGAATCCATTCTGGGCATCCGGCCCGACCTGTCCATCGCCAAATTCCGTGGAGATTTGACGGAGCGGTACCGCTGGGCGGAGGGTCCCACGAAAATGGAGGCGGTGCTGTTCACCATTGACAGCACCACGGGAAAATGCCTGCAGGCAGAAAGAGTTGACCTATGGGATTGAAAATTTTGCATAGTGCCGACTGGCACCTGGATTCCCCCTTCACCGGATTTCCGGAGGAGCAACGGGAATTCCTGCGCCGCCGGCAGCGGGAAGTCCCCGGCAAGGTGGCCCGGCTTGCCCGCCGGGAGGACTGCGATTTGGTACTGCTTGCCGGTGACCTCTTTGACGGGAAAGTCAGCCGGGAGACGGTGGAATCGGTAAAAGCGTCATTGGAAAGCTGCGGCGTCCCGGTGTTCATTGCCCCGGGAAATCACGATTTTTGCGGCCCCGGCAGTCCCTGGCTGGAAGAAACCTGGCCGGAAAATGTCCGCATCTTCACGGGAAACCTGGAATCCGTTGCGCTACCCCAACTGGACTGCCGCATTTACGGCGCAGGCTACAAAAATATGGACTGCGAAGCTCTGCTGGAGGATTTCCGGGCAGAGGGACAGGAGCGCTATCAAATCGGACTGCTCCACGGTGACCCCACCACGGCCAATTCTCCTTACTGCCCCATCACCGCCGCCCAGGTGCGCCACTCTGAACTTGACTATCTGGCCCTGGGCCACATCCACAAGGTAGGTTGCTTTCGGGCAGGACGGACCCTCTGCGCATGGCCCGGCTGCCCCATGGGCCGTGGCTGGGACGAAACCGGGGACAAGGGCGTGTGCATCGTGAATTTGGAGGAGGGCGCCCAGCTTCGGGCTGTCCCTCTGGATTTGGTGTGTTTTTACGAAATGGAAGCCGAAGCGGGAGAACCGGAAAGCTTGCTCCCGGCGGTGGGAAATGACAATTTCTACAGAATCACCCTCACCGGCTCCGATGCTTCGGATTTGCGGGGGCTGAAGGAAACGCTGTCCCGGTTCCCGAATCTGGAACTGGTGGACAAGCGGGAAGCTCCCCTGGACCTGTGGGCAGATGTCGGGGAGGATACCCTCCGGGGTGTCTATTTTCGGCTCCTCCGGGAAATCAGCGAAGAGGACCCCAGAGCCATTCTGGCGGCGGAAATTTCCCGGAAGCTGCTGGAAGGAAGGGAGGTCAAGCTCCCATGAGAATTTACCGCATGACGGCCACCTTCGGCAAGCTGGACCATGAAACATTGGAATTGCAGCCGGGGCTGAACATCATCCACGCCCCCAACGAGTGGGGCAAAAGCACCTGGTGCGCCTTTTTGCTGGCCATGCTCTACGGCCTGGACACCCGGGCCAAATCCACCAAAACGGTCCTGGCGGACAAGGAGCATTATGCCCCCTGGTCCGGCAGCCCCATGGCAGGCCGCATGGACCTTGCCTGGAATGGCCGGGACATCACCATTGAACGCACCACCAAGGGCCGGATTCCTCTGGGAGAATTCCGGGCCTATGAAACAAAATCCGGCATCGCCGTGCCGGAGCTGACCGCTGCCAACTGCGGCCAGGTCTTACTGGGGGTGGAGCAGAGCGTGTTCCGCCGTTCCGGTTTTATCCGGTTAAGCGACCTGCCGGTGACGACGGACGACAATCTGCGCCGCCGGCTCAATGCCCTGGTGACCACCGGGGACGAAGGTGGCGACGGGGAGCGGCTGGCCCGGGATCTGCGGGAACTGCGCAACCGATGCCGGTATCACCGCACGGGCCTCATTCCCCAGGCGGAGGCCCAGAAAGAAGACCTGGAAAACAAAATCGCCGAACTGGAGGCCCTGGAAACCAACTGCCGGAAGCTGAAGCAGCGGCTGGGAGAGGTGAACAGCTGGCTCCGTCAGCTTCGTAACCATCGGGATGCCCTGGCCTACGGAGCGGCGGAAGCCGATGCCCTCCGGGTGGCGGAAGCCCGGGATGCCCATGCAGGGGTCCTGGCCCGGCTGGAAGAACTGGAACACGCCACCGCAAACCTGCCGAACCGGGAGGAAGCGGAGGGAAAGAAACGGGCCATCCTCCAATTCCGGGAAAACTGGGATTCCCTCCAGCTGGAATTGCAGCTGCTGCCCGGAGCCCCGGAAGCACCCCAAGCCCCGGCCCTCTTTGCTGGGCTAAGTCCCGCCGAAGCGGAGGATATGGTAGGGGCCGACATCCAGCGGCATCAGCTGCTGCAGCAAAGCAAGCCCCACATGGTGTTTCTCCTTATGGCAGCGGCATTTTTGCTGCTGACCATGCCGCTGCTGACGGTATATAAGGATTTTGTCACAGCTGCCTTTACCGGGGTGCTGGGCATCGCCTTTTTGATTCCCGGCCTGCTGAAGAGGAAGTCCTGGAATGGGGAAGCCAAAGCGCTGACGGAGAAGTACGGCACCGATGATGAATCCCAATGGCTGGAAATGCTGGAAAGTTTTACCCAGGCCCAGAAAACCCACGAACTGGCCCTTCTGGAATACAGCAGTTCTCACAGGGAACTGGATGTCCGTCTGGATACCCTTCGGAAGCAGCGCCAGTCCCTCTGCGGGGAACAATCTCCGGAAACGGTGCTGGAAACCTGGGACCGGGTGCTGCAGCGTTGGGAGGAATACTACACCGCCCGGCGGGAGGTCCAGCGGTCAGAGCAGCATCTGCAAACCCTCAGCTCCATGGCAAAATCCGCTCAAAAACCGGAAATGGCGGACGATCTGACCTATTCCGAAACGGAAACCGCCCGGTTGATTTCTGATGCCCGGCAGGAGCAGCAGCGGCTGCAGAACCGCCTGGGCCAGTACCAGGGCCGGATGGAGGCTCTGGGTGAGCAATCCCAGCTGCAAAAGCAGCTGGACCGGGTCAATGGCCGGCTGCAGAAACTGGAGGACACCTATACCGCCCTGACCATCGCCCTGGAAACCCTCAACGATGCCAAGCTGGAACTGCAGCGGCGGTTCGCCCCTCGGATTACCAAACGGGCCCAGGAATTGCTGGGGTCCATGACCGGAGGCCGCTATAATCGGCTGATACTGGGAGAGGACTTTTCCATTCACGCCGGAGCGGAGCAGGAGGATGTACTGCAAAGCGCCCTGTGGCGCAGCGACGGCACCGTGGACCAGCTGTATCTGGCTCTGCGGTTGGCAGTGGCGGAAGAACTGACACCTAAGGCTCCGCTGATTCTGGATGATGCCCTGGTCCGCTTCGACGATACCCGGATGCAGGCTGCCCTGGCCATTCTGAAGGCGGAGTCGGAAGCAAAGCAGGTGATTTTGTTCTCCTGCCAAAGCCGGGAAAGGGAAGCTATGAAATAATTTTACGGGAGGCTGCCCTCCCGTAAAAATTTCTCTTGACTCTGACGTTACGTCATGGTTTATACTGTGGTCAAAGGGAGGGAGCAACATGAAAACCGTAAAAGAAGTGAGCATTTTGACTGGGGTCAGTGTCCGGACGCTGCACCACTACGATGCCATTGGCCTTTTGAAGCCCGCACGGGTCACGGAAGCCGGCTACCGTCTGTATGACGACCAGGCCTTGCGGCGGCTCCAGACCATCCTTCTGCTGCGGCAGCTGGAGTTCCCCCTGAAGGAAATCAAAGAAATACTGGACGCGCCGGGGTTCGACCCGGTGGAAGCTTTGGAACAGCAGATTCAGCTTTTGGAGCTTCGCCGGGAGCAGCTGGACAAGTTGATTCAGCATGCCCGCCAGCTACAGGAAACAGGAGGTTATTTCATGAAGTTTGACGCTTTTGACAACAGCAAGTACGATGCCTACGCCGCCGAGGCCAAGGAGCGGTGGGGCAAAACCGATGCCTACAAGGAATTTGAAAAGAAGACCCAAGGGAAATCCAAGGCGGAAATGCAGTCCACCGGGGATGGCTTGATGGCCATTTTCGCGGAAATCGGCGCCATTCGCCACCTGGCCCCGGAATCGAAGGATGCCCAGGCCCTCATCGCCAAGCTCCAGGCCTTTATCTCCGAGCATTACTACACCTGCACCCCCCAGATCCTCAGGGGTCTGGGCATGATGTACATCGCCGGAGACAGTATGACCGAAAACATTGACAAGGCAGGCGGCCCCGGCACTGCAGAGTTTGCCCACAAGGCCATCGAAGTTTACACCAAATAAGGAAAGGCCGCAGGAAGCTTCCTGCGGCCGATTTTCATTTTAAAATGCTGGCGATTTTTGCCAGAGGCTCGATGACCTTGGACAGGTCCGCGATGGCCTGGTTCAAGGTTTTGAAGTCGATGCTGTTCAGTTTTTCCATGGTTTGCTCCAGACTGGTCTGGCCGGTGGCCACCAGGGTGTCTACATTGGTCACCATGCTCTGCAGATCCACTTCTGCCAGCTGCGCGGTGGTCTGCTCCAGATTGCCCAGAACGGATTGCATCTGGGAGAGGACAGAATGGATTTGGGGGAGGATTTCCTCCAACTGGGGCAGGATATCCATGACCATCACCAGAGCTGCCACACAGCTCGCCGCTGCAATGAAGGCGAAGAGGCAAACCAGTCGACTGGACCGGGCCTGGGAGCGGCTGGATTTTTCAATTTTCTGCAGCAGTTCCAGAATTTCCTTGTTTTCTTCCATATGGGTGGCTCCTTTCTGTGGGGCGGATCACGTTCTGCTTTCAGTATAATATTTCTTCTTCTCATATGCAAGGACTTCTTGGCTTTTTGGGAAAGTTACCGTATAATGGATGCAAAAGGAGGGGATTCCATGCGCAAACAGGCGGATATCATCATCAACCGGGCCATTTCGGCGGTTTTGCCCGATGCGGCAGTGAAGCGGGCATTGGAATCGGCGGATTTTTCCGGCCGAATCATTCTGGTGGCGGCGGGCAAGGCTGCCTGGCAGATGGCCAGGGCCGCCCGGGACACCCTGGGAGACAGAATCGAAAAGGGCATCGTCATCACCAAATATGACCATGTAAAAAACCCCATCCCCGGCCTTGTTTGCCGGGAGGCGGGGCATCCCATCCCCGACGAGAATTCCTTTGCAGCCACCAAAGAGGCCCTGGAACTGGTGAAGGGACTGACGGAGAAAGACACGGTACTGTTTCTGCTTTCCGGCGGCGGCAGCGCCCTGTTTGAGGTACCGTTGATCCCAGGGGAGGAACTGCAGGATATTACCGCCCAGCTGCTCCGCTGCGGCGCGGAAATCACCGAAATCAACACAATCCGCAAGCGGCTGTCTGCCGTGAAGGGCGGTAAATTTGCCATCCATTGCGCCCCGGCGCAGGTCTATGCCATCGTGCTTTCTGATATCATCGGAGATCCCCTGGACATGATTGCCTCCGGCCCTGCCTATCCGGACAGCAGCACCTGCGCCCAGGCTTTGGCAATTGCGGAAACATACAATCTGCGGCTGTCCCCCCGGGCGCTGGCTTGCCTAAAGGAAGAAACTCCCAAGAAGCTGGAAAACGTGACCACCCTTATCACCGGTTCCGTCCGGGAACTGTGCCGGGCTGCAGCTGAGGCCGCCCGGGACTTGGGCTATGAACCGGAAATCCTCACGGATACCCTGTGCTGTGAAGCCAAAGATGCCGGTACCATGCTGGCGGAGGTGGCGAAGAAGCACCATGGTTTCGGCCAAAAACGGGCCTTCCTGGCCGGAGGCGAAACGGTGGTGAAGCTCACCGGCACCGGCAAGGGCGGACGGAACCAGGAACTGGCCCTGGCGGCCGCCGCCGGAATTGAGGGCCTGGAAAATGTGTGTGTTTTCAGCGTGGGCAGTGATGGCACCGACGGTCCGACCGATGCGGCCGGCGGCTATGCCGATGGCACCACCGCAGCCCGGCTGGGGGAAATGGGTATCGAAATTGCGCAGGCTTTGCAGGATAACGATGCCTACCATGCCCTCCAAAAGGTGGGGGGCCTCATCATCACCGGCCCCACGGGAACCAACGTCAACGACGTGGCGGTGGCATTGGTGGAATGAAAAAAGGGACTGGTTTGCCAGTCCCTTGGGGTTATTCGACAGGATGCTCCGCGATGTAGTCATCCAGTATTTTTGCGGCAGTCATGACCATCCGGGCGCAGGGCCGGGTTTTGTAAAACTCGGCGGTTCGGGGGGTAGGATTGGGGGCGGAAGGGGGATTCTTCAGAATCTCCCGGCAGACGATGCTGCCAATCTCTTCCCGGAATTTCCCGGCAAGCTCCTGCACCAGCTGGTAATGGGCTTTTTTGTTAACGTCTTTTTCGCCGGGGTCATCGTAG
>JAZSHO010000158.1:0-2820 GCA_045533345.1 Faecousia sp.
GCGGCCGATGTCTCCCAGTCCCGCGGCACCCAGCAGCGCATCGGACACCGCATGGAGCAGTACGTCCGCATCGCTGTGACCCAGCAGACCCTTTTCATATTCGATCTTCACGCCGCCCAGGATCAGATCCCGGCATTCCACCAATTTGTGTACGTCGTATCCGTGTCCGATTCTCATTCCGTTTCCTCCAGCAGCAGCTCCGCGATCTTTAAGTCCATGGGGGTGGTGACCTTGATGTTCCGTTCGTCACCCTCCACGATTTTCACGGTCAGACCCAACCGCTCCACGGCGGAGCAGTCGTCAGTAACAGCAGCTCCATCCAGCCGGGCTTTTTTCAGCGCGCCCCGGAGCATGTCGAAATCAAAGACCTGGGGTGTCTGGATGGCCCGGAGGGTGGCGCGGTCGGGGGTGTTCTTCACCACGTACCCCTCCACCACCTTGATGGTGTCCTTCACAGGGATGGCAGGAGCAGCAGCGCCGTAGGTATTGGCTGCCCGGACGGTACGGTCGATGACCTGCCAGGAAATCAGAGGCCGGGCGCCGTCATGGACAGCAGCCAGCTTCATTTTATCACTAAGGGCGTTGAGGCCCAGATTTACCGACTCCTGGCGGCTGTTGCCGCCTACCACCACGGCCTTGACCTTATCGAATCCGGCGCAAAGGTCGGCAATGGGCCGGATAAGATCGCTGCGGGTAACGATGACGATTTCGGAAATGGCATCGCAGTTCTGGAACGTCCGGACGGTCCGGGCGATCATGGGTTCCCCCTTCAGCTGCGCCATCACCTTGTCTATGCCCCCCATCCGGGAGGCAGTGCCTGCGGCCACGATGACCGCACCGCACTTTTTCAGCGGCAGCAGCTTCCGGGCAGGCCGGGTCACTTTGGTAATATCCATATTACAGCTCCCTTACGAGTTTCTTGTAGAATTCGCCCCGGACCATGAAGTTCTTGAACTGGTCAAAGGCAGCACTGGCGGGGCTCATCAGCACGATATCCCCGTCCTTGGCATAAGCGGCAGCAGAGCGGACAGCGGATTCAAAGTCACCGCAATCTACGATGGGAAGTTGTGCTGCATCATATTCGGGGCAATTTTTTGATGCCTCGGCAATCTGGGGACCGGTGGCGCCGCCCAGGAACAACGCTTTCACATGAGCGCAAATTTCGGGGCCCAGCACATCGTAGGGAATGTGCTTGTCGTAGCCGCCGGCAATAAGGATGACCTTTTCAGAGAAGCTCCGCAGGCCCGCGATGGTGCGGCTGGGGCTGGATGCGATGGAATCGTTGTAGAATTTCACGCCGTCCTTGATGCGCACCAGTTCAATGCGATGCTCCACGCCGCCGAAAGTCTTGGCAACGGTGCGGATGGTTTCATCCTCCACCAGACCCTCCACTGCGGCGATGGCAGCCATGTAGTTTTCAATATTGTGCACGCCGGGAATCAGAATATCAGCAGTATCCAGCACCGCTTCCCCACCCCGGCAAATCACGCCGTTTCGCACATCCACATAGCCGCTGCCCTGGCGGGAGAAGAATTTGGTCTCGCCGTTGCCGGTAAAGGAGGCCGTGATGGCGTTGTCGGCATTGAGAATCAGCTTGCCCTTTTCGTTCTGATGGCGGAAGATATTCTTCTTGGCATCCACATACTCGTCCATGTCCTTGTGGACATCCAGATGATTGGGGGCCAGGTTGGTGACCACGGCGATTTCGGGGCTGCGGGTCATGTCCATCAGCTGGAAGGAGCTGAGCTCCACCACGGCGAAATCGGTTTCCTGCATCTGCCGCACCAGAGGCAGCAGGGGCGTGCCGATGTTGCCGCCCAGCCAGACCGTCTTTCCGGCGGCTTTCAGCATTTCGGAAATCAGCGTGGTGGTCGTGGTCTTGCCGTCGGAGCCGGTGACCGCAAGGAGCCGGCAGGGGCAGACTTCAAAGAACACTTCCATTTCAGAGGTGACCTGTGCGCCCTTTTCCGCCAGGGCCACGATGGCAGGATTGCCGGGGTGCATACCGGGGGTCCGGAAGAGGATGTCTGACTCCATGCCATCCAGGTAAGTATCCCCAAGGCTCAGCTTGCAGCCCAGTTTTTCCAGCGCCAGAACCTCCGGGTCCAGCTTCTCCCGGGGCGTCCGGTCGCAGCCGGTCACATCGCAGCCGAATTCCAGCAAAAGCTTCACCAGGGGACGGTTGCTGACGCCCAGTCCCAGAACAGCAATGCGTTTTCCTTTCAAGGAAGTGAAATATTGTTCAAATGCAGAAATCATGTTGCATTCCTCATTTCAAATGTCAATTGTGGAGATAAGTTATTGTTTGCCGGGGCGGCCCGGCGGCCAATGCGCACCGACTACGGCGATCATCGCCACCCGTCCGCTAAGCCCGGTAACGCTTTTGCGGTGGTAAATTATTATTTGTGGGGATGGCCCCACGGCCAATTCGCACGGAGTCTGGTGGTAATCGTTACCCGTTCACTCAGCCCGATTCTATGCTGCTGAGATAAATTATTATTTACACGCACAGCAGAAAAAGATATGTCATTCTGAGCGAGCCGCAGGCGAGTCGAAGAATCTTCGTATTTCGTTAACGTTTGCAGTCAAATTGGTGCCAAGCTCCTTCGACTTCGCCGCATAAATGCGGCTTCGCTCAGGATGACAACCCTTTTCGTTATCTAACATAAACTACAATTTATCTGCGCACCATCGGTCGAGCGCAATCAGGATGCGTTCGCTTCCTGCCTGGGTTCGTAACGAATTGGCCGCGGGGCCTTCCCCGCTAAACTACAATTTCTCTTTGTACATAGTATATCCTTTCCCAAAAGAATTTGCAAG
>JAZSHO010000106.1:0-2139 GCA_045533345.1 Faecousia sp.
GGCAAAAAGCTGTGTTTGGATTGCTACGAAAGCTATAATCGATTCGATGTATAAAGATACTCCCCTGTTTTCAAAACAGGGGAGTTTTTCTGGCTGTGTTTACTTTGCGCAGTCGGCGCTTCCTTCGGAGTAGAGCATATCCAGACCGTGAGCCACGGGATCGATGACGGCGAGGATATTCTCGGCAGATGCTTTCTTGCTGCCGGGCAGGGTGATGATGAGGGTGCGCCCCCGGATGCCTGCTACGCTGCGGCTCAGGCAGCCCTTGGGGGTAATGCGCATGGATTCTGCCCGCATGGCCTCGGGAATACCGGGAGTGGGGCGCTCGATGATATCCATGGCCGCTTCGGGAGTAATATCCCGGGGAGAGAAGCCAGTGCCGCCGGTGGTCAGCACCAGAGCGATGTTCAACTCATCGGAACACTTTACAAGCTCATCCTTGATCATTTCCCGCTCGTCGGGGATGATGGAAGTATAGACCACATCAAAGCCCTTTTCTTTCAAAATTTGCACCAGGTTGGGACCGCTGGTATCCACCCGCTCGCCCCGGTAGCCCTTGTCGCTGATGGTAATCACTGCTGCTGTATACATAATCAGTCTTCCTTTCTGAAATAATCGCCGTGAATGCCGCCAGTCTTGCTCAGCAGCCGGATATCGGTGATGACCATATCCTTCTGCACGGCCTTGCACATATCGTAGACCGTCAGGGCTGCGGTAGATACGGCGGTCAGCGCTTCCATTTCCACGCCGGTTCTGCCGTCGCAGGAAACCGTGGCCTTGATTTCCACGGACTGTCTGCTTTCATCCAGAGAAAGCTCCAGATTGATGCCGTCCATCAAAATGGGATGGCACATGGGGATGATATCCGGGGTGCGCTTGGCGCCCATGACACCGGCAATCTGGGCAACCGTGAGCACGTCGCCCTTCTTCATACCGCCGCTTTGAATCAGCGCAAAGGTCTTTTCGTTCACCAGGACCCGGCCTGCTGCCACTGCCAAGCGCTGAGAGATGGGCTTCTCGCCCACGTCCACCATCTTGGCGCGACCCTGTTCATTGAAATGGGTAAAGTCGGACATAATTAACCTCCGATTTCATTCATGTTTCTGCCTGCCTTGGAACGGTTCAGTGCATCCAAATCTCCATGCCAGGCGGGTTTGTTCCAGATCGCCCGCTCAAAGGCAGCTTTCATGCCCTCCTTGTCCAGACCCTTGATAGGATACTCGTCCGGGGCGTGGAGACAGGGCTTCAGCTTGCCGTCTGCGGTGAGCCGCAGGCGGTTACATTCACTGCAGAAATGGGCACTGATGGGACTGATCAGACCGATGTTACCCTTTGCACCGGGGAGCCGGTAGAGCTTTGCCACACCGCCGTCCTGGGGTACGGGAACGGCATCCGGCAGTTTTTCCAGCACTTTGGAATAGGGCAGGTAGGCTTCCAGACCAAACTCGTCATGATCCTGAATGGGCATCAGCTCAATGAAGCGCATGTCCACAGGATACCGCATAGTCAGATTTGCAAGTTCTTCGATCTCATCGTCATTGAAGCCGCCGATGAGAACCGCATTGATCTTGACCTTGTCGAAGCCTGCGTCCAACGCAGCTTCCAGACCGGCCTTAAACTGCTCCAGCTTGCCGATGCGGGTAATGTAAGCATATTTCTCCGAGTCCAATGTGTCAAGGCTTATGTTTACCCGCTTGACACCCGCTTCCTTCAGGGGCTTTGCAAGCTGGGGCAACAGGATGCCGTTTGTGGTCAGGCAGACCTCTTTGATGCCCTCTACCGCTGCAACCCGGCGGCAGATGGACAGGATATTCTTTTTCACCAGAGGTTCACCGCCGGTCAGCCGGATTTTGCGGATGCCCAGGGAAGCCGCCACTTCCACAGCCGCAACGATCTCGTCCTCGCTCATCATCTCATGATGGGAGCGCTTGCACACGCCCTCCTCGGGCATACAATACCGGCAGCGTAAGTTACACTTATCCGTAAGGGAGATCCGCAGATAGGTGATGTCCCGGCCCTGTTTATCAATCATAAGGAACCTCCCAATTTCTCTGTGGCGGCAACGCCCGCCTGTTTTCCTTCGTTTACAACGGCTTCCACCATGGGATGAACCGTATTACAGTTTCCGCATATATGCAG